>NZ_JCAMRT010000010.1:0-210720 GCF_059821225.1 Paenibacillus sp. sg306046 | reverse complement strand
ACGTTTCCCAGTATACAAGAGGTGCTTTTTTCGTTCAAAGCTCAAATTACTTCATTACAGGAATGGCTCCTTATTATTTTCTCTAACCACGACCTCGGTCATACTGCCTTGGTTATTGCGAGTATACTCCTCATAGCGGGTCATATCTGCGTTAATAGGTACGGAGGCATTTTTTAACAAATGCGTATCCTTATCATACGTATACGTCGCCGTAGCATTCTGCGAGTTTGTTTCGCTTGTAACGTTTTTATAAGAACCGTACTGCCTTGAAGTCGAATATGTCCGGCTGGTCGGCGATGACTCCTTCGTCACTAGAACGGAGGTTTTATTGGGCAGGGGCAGGCCCTGGGTGTACTCATAGGTCGTTTTAATGTGTTCCTTGCCCACCTGCTCCTCTACTGATTTCGTCGTGATGACATCAGGCGAACCGCTCTGCTTCCAATGAGTATAGGTTGTGACCTTCTGACCTGCGGTGGCTGAAACCAGAAATTCGTAGTTTGACCCGTACGAGGAGCCAACCTCAGCCTGACTATACGAATAGTTAACCACATTTTTATTAGGCGCAGTAGAATGGCTGCGATCGGCCCGCGATTTGATGCGATACGCTTCATTGAAGCCTGATGGTCCAATTTTTCGCTGCACAGCTTGCTCTTCGTACGTGTACACACTTTGCGCCTGTGTAGGATATGTAATCGCTGTTAACAAATTGTAAGGATTCGATGTATTAAAACCGGTGTCTTGTCCGACTAGCAGGTTAAAGTTTGCAGGCTTCTGACTATAATCATAGGTGGTGATTCGGCCCTTTTCATCCGTTACACTTACCAAATTTTCGAGCTGAACCGCTCCTTGCTTTTGATAGGTGATCTTTCTAGTCCCTTGCTCAAGGATAACCTGATTTTTTTTATACGTGATTTTAATTTCGTTGCCGAGTACGTCTTTGATCGTAGCAGGCACGAAATTTCTGTTATCATTAATACCCTGATAAGTAAACTCAATCTTATTGTCATAAGCGTCGGAGATGTTCAGCAAATATCCGCCAGTACTGAATTCGTAGATGATTCCATGGATCGTCTTCACCCGAATCAACGAAGTTTGGTTTATTCGAGTAATCGTAAGATCAGACCATGGATAGCCGACCAGCTTGCCGGTATTTCCATCAAAGTACAGCTCATACGTGCCTACGCCCGGCAAGTTCAGATATGATTTAGAGGTGCCGTTATGCATACTTTTATTAGCTTCAATAGTGGGGATATTCCAAGACCATCCCTTGCCTAATTGAAACCTGGATTCTTTATGCGATTCCAAAAACGTCGTCGAACCATAGCCTTGCGTTGTGAAATTGTACCAGACAACCCGACCAGGGTAGGCCCAGCTTGCATCGGTCGCCCAGATATCCATCCCATACAATTGCGCTTCGCTGCTGTCATACGTTCGGGACAAGGTAAAGGACAGCCCGTTTCTCCCTGGCAAGGTGAACTCCGGCTCCGTAATGGACAGGCTGCCTGAGATTGTAGAAATTTGCTCCTGCGTGCTGGATAACGAGAAAGGAGCATTGACTTGCTTCAAGTTCACATTATTTAACGCATCCTTATCGAAACTCAAGGATGGCGTCGCAGAAGCGGTGACGCGGTAAACCGAATCATAGACCGAATCGGTCACGGTTGAACCACCGGTCTCGGGAAATGCCCCCTCTCCGGATGGAATCGTTCGAGCCGCAACCGCCAGTGCTTCTTTGGCCTGAACAAGGCCATAGCCGTATTCCTCCGGGCTGCCCAGATGCAAGGCGCTCTGCTGCAGCACGTGACGAACATCCTGCGGACGCAGCGACGGGTTCTGCGCCTTGACCAGAGCGGCGATCCCCGCTACCTGCGGCACAGCTGCAGAGGTGCCACTGTATGTGACATAGTGCTGCTCCTGCAAAGACAAGCCTTCAATCAACACGCCAGGCGCCATCAATTCAAGCTCGGCTCCGAAATTGGAGAAGGAGGCCCGACGGTTGTCGGCATCAAGAGCGCCTACCCCGATCACGGCTGGCAGCTTGGCGGGATACGCGACGGTTGATTTGCCCTCATTTCCGGCAGCAGCTACCAAAATCAGGCCATGCTGAGCCGCAAGATTGATGGCCTCATCCAGCGCCGCTGAGTATTCCGTGCCGGAGAAGCTCATGGATACGATATCCATCTGATGATCAATCGCCCATTCAATACCTTGAATGACTTGGCTGTAGGTGCCCTCACCCTGCTCATTTAAGACTTTCACATTGTACAGCTCGACCTGCGGAGCAACCCCGACCAGGCCCTTTCCATCCTGTAGTGCCGCGAGCAGGCCAGCCATCAAGGTTCCATGGCCGTTTTGATCCTCCACCGAAGGCTCATCGGAGACAAACGAGACGCTGCCGGCAACCCGCAGCTCAGTAGAGGTCGTTTGTAGTCCGGTATCCAGAACAGCAACCTTAACTCCCTCGCCGCCAGCAGGCTTCTCCGATGCTTCTGGCATGGCAAGGGTGGTAAGATGCGGCAAGATGCGGTCTCCCGTTGCTTTCACGACATTGTCTTTTTCGATATAAGCGACATTCGGATCCTGTTTAAGCGCTTCGACCTCTTCCGACGTCAGCACTGTCGATACCGTAGAAGGGAGACGGTTAAATGTCTTTTCCTTGTTCACACTGCGTTTGTTGCGGGGCTGTGCGGTCTGCTTGCCTTTCGCGCTATCCTTGTACTTGATGATGTAACCGGCCTGTTGCTGGCCTGGGGTTGACTTGGCAGAAGCAATCCCTTGTTCTTTTGGAGATGCGGCCATGCTGGGCGCAGGCAGCAGCGAGGTCACCAACCCAACCGCCAGCATGACGGATAACCATGATTTTTTCATTTCAATCCTCCTCAGTTAGTCGTACTTATTAGTTCGTTCAAGAAATGGGCAGCCCGTTTCAACCTGCGCTCAAGTTCACTTCATCCACATAGAAAGCACCTGCTGCATCGTCTTGCATAGCCCTTAACAGGACGTACACTCTTGCGAAGGCTGCGCTGGACGGCGTTGTTTTCTGCGCAGCCAGTATACGGGCTTCACCTCCCGTGGTCTCGGCCAGCTCTGCGATCGCTGAATCCATAATTTGACCTGCGGCGTTGTAGTAATCGACATAAAGCTGTACCTTCGCATGATACAAGCTTTCCACGTTGACAGCGGCTTGAATCGTGAGCGGTTTACCCGGCTCTACTTTGACGAACTGAGCAATTCCCCGAAAATCGCCGTTTTTAATCCACCAGGCGGCTATATGGAAGGATTGCCGCCCCTCCAGCACTGGAGAAGCTGCCCGGTCTCCATGGATCACCACTGTTTTAAGCGAATTCCCATTTTGATCGTACTTGTAGCCTGTACGCAGACTGCCTTGTTGTTTAAAGGTCTTCGAATTCATTAATCGGCCCGCTTTGTTGTAGCTGTAAGAGGTTTGATCTAGTACAGGACTTGCAGACACAGAAGTAACCTTCAAGTCATCGCTGCTATCTTGAAGCAGGCTCCATCCGCCCGAGCTCTCGAAATCCGAATTGATCAGCAAGCTTTTCGGCGTGCCGTAGCTCAGTTTAACAGCATCTACATACACAGTTCCGGCTCCTCCCGCACCGGTCGCTCTTAGGATCGCGTAAACCTTTGCTGAAGTAGTACCTGTAGGGATCATTCCGCTGTTCGAAAGTGTCAAATAGCCATCCACAGTCGTTAATTGTTCAGTTACACTGCTGCCCGTGAACCCGTTATTCCCTATAAAATCCACATACAACTGCACCTTGGCATGGGACAAGCTTTCCGCATGGAAGCGTCCTTGAATGGAATACGGCCGGTTTCCCTCCACCTTCAGAACTTGACTGATGGCTACGATTCCGTTATTTGGAATTCCAAGCCCACTGATTTTCTGAACGCGAACGCCCTCAGGGGTCGTTGGTACCTCAAATGACGCCGCTGCCGCTCCCCAATTCTCCAGCCCCCAGCCATTTGCAACTCCGTTGGTCCCTGTGTAGCTGTCGAAATCATCATTAAACAATAAGGAATCACTGGTGCTGTATGCCAAATTGACCGTATCCACATACAAAACTCCCGATCCTCCTGCAGCAGTCGCTCTCACCATCGCATAGATCTTGGCAGAGGTTGTCCCTGCTGGAATGACTCCACTGTCGGAAAGAGTCAGGTAACCTGCCCCTGGCGCTGCATACTCTGTCACACTCGATCCTGTAAAACCCGCGTTTCCTATAAAGTCCACGTACAGCTGCACCTTGGCATGGGACAAGCTTTCCACATGGAAACGTCCTTTGATAGAAAAAGATTTGTTCGCTTCTACCTTCACAACCTGGCTAACGGCTACGATTCCATTATTCGGTATACCGGTTCCACTTACTTTCTGGACATGCGCCCCTTCCGGTGTAGTCGATAACCCGAATGAAGCCGCCGTTGCTCCCCAGTTCTCCTGGCCCCAGCCATCCACAATTCCATTTGTACCTGAATACGTATCAAAATCAGCGTTGACAAGCAAATTGTCATCAACTGCATAGGCCTTGGCCGCAAAAAACGTAAACCAAACGACACTGGCTACGAACAAGAAAAGGATCGGTACTCTAGGCGTAAAATGTCTCATTGATTGTCCTTTCGTATGCTGCTGCATTTTGTGAACGCTAACGGGTAACCTGGACAGTACGGCCGCCAACATACTGGGAATGACCATATTGATCCAGTACATAGATATCGGTAAAATAGGTGCCTGTTTCCTGATTATGCTTGGCAAACGGAATCGTGATTTTCCACGTACGTTCACCCACCTTATAGCCTTCAATATAAGGCTTCTCCAAATCATCCTGACCATTAAGCTCCGTCCAGGTCGGAAACAAGACTTTAGCTGCTTCCGGACTCACTCCGTCAATCGTAACGTCATAAGAGCCTTTGTCTAACTTAACAGTGGCAGGCATATTAATTTGTACGGAGGCCGGATTGACCGTGGTTGAAATGCTGTGGGTATGCACATTGTCCGCGTACACATCCGTTAAGTATTCGCCCGCTTCTCCGTTATGCTCGCTGAATAAAATAGTTGCTTTCCAGACACCCTGTGTGACTTTTTGACCTGTTACCCATTTCAGATCATCCTGCCAGTTAGCCGTCGTCCAGGTAGGAAACTTCACAACGGAGGCATTCCCCGGAATTCCGTACGCATAAATGTCATAAGAAGCGATCGTCCTGTCAACGACACTTGGAATTTTATAGCCTGCCTGAGCTTGAACAGTTATCCCCGCAAGTATAGCTGAATTCCCATAAGCATCCAGTGCATACATATCTGTTATATACTTGCCGGTTTCATAGTTATGCTTGTTGAATGGAATCGAAATCTTCCACTGGCCTTCACCAACTCGACTCCCCTTAATATAAGGCTTTTCCAAATCATCCTGACCATTGAATTCCGTCCAGGTCGGGAAAACGACCTCCTTGACCTCCGGATTGACGCCGCTAATAACAATCTCGTAAAATTCCTGGCTCAGGTTGACCGTCGAAGGGGCGTTGACCGTCGCCCATTTAAGATTTACTGTCGCCCGAACACCCTGAACAAACTTGCCGTCGGCATATACATCGGTTGCGTACACACCTGCTTCCCGATTGTGCTCACTTAGCAAAATCGTTGCTTTCCAAATCCCCTCCGATACCTTCTCACCCTTCGTCCACTTGAGATCATCCTGTCCTCCTGCCAAGGTCCAGGTCGGGAATTCAACCTTAGCGGCGTTGGCCGGAATACCATAGGCATACACATCGTAAGAAGGCATCGTTGTGTCCAGCACGGCGGGAATTTGAATGCCAGCTGAAGCCTGAACCGACACCCCGCCCAGAATAACACTGTTGCCGTACAGGTCCTGAGCATAAATATCTGTCAAGTAAGTTCCCGTTTCATTGTGATGCTTATCGAATGGAATTTTGATGCTCCATTTCCGCTCGCCGATTCGGGTCCCGACAATATAAGGCTGCTCCAGATCGTCCTGACCGTTAGCCACTGTCCAGGTCGGGAAAACGACGCGAGCCACATCCGGATTTACGCCATCAATGCTGACCTCATAATAACCACCGCTGACATTAACGGTTGAAGGCGCTGTAATGGGGGTAGCGGCCGGCTGGACCGTAGCTTTAATCCCGTCAAAAATAGTGGTCCCCGCATACACATGGGTTTCATAAATTCCGGTTTCCATATGATGGTTCTTATAAAGAACGGTTGCCTTCCAAATTCCAGGGGCAACTTTCTGACCGGGATACCAGACAATGTCATCATGCGCGTTATGCAGCGTCCACGTAGGAAATGTCACCTCTGTAGCGTCCTTAGACAGACCATAGGCATAGACTTCATAGGACGGCGAAGACAAGTCGAGTGCAGGAGAAACAACGATGCTTGGAGAAGATTGCACCTTGCGTGAAATCATATTGCCGTTGCTGTCATATTTGATCACCAGAATTTCACCAGATGAAGTTACGGTATAAGTCAACCGGCTGTTTTTATCGTAGGTATAGTCAAGCTCCTGCCTGGAGCTCAATGCTAGGACGGAGCCGGCTGACAGCTTGCTGCCAGTGCTTTGCGCTTCTTGAATGGGTTGAACCGTATTTGCAGGCTGTTTTTCCTCGTGAAGCGAAGCGGCGAATAACGGAACCGGCGCTAACATCCCAACAATGAAGATAATCCAAACGAAAATTAAACGATATGAAGCCATACGAGTAACGCTCCCTTTCCTGCTGTTTAATTTGCTTTCTAACTACTTTTTTGGTTACACCTCCCTAAATCCTTTTTCTACATAACGCTCTATTATTCTTGTTTTTTCTACAATTTTAGATTGCAAGTTTAGATTATACACAGTTCATCCATAAATTTCATTGACAGGTTTTGTCGAATTATAGCTGAACTTCATCAGATTTATTTGAACTTCTACGCTATAGCTGCTGCAACCCTGAATTTCAACACATGCTCGTCCGAGCTCCCTCAATCTGCCGCTGCTTGCTAGTGAGTTAAAGCAAAAAAACAGCCCCCCGATTGGGAAAGGCTGTCTTCTCAGTCTCACACAGGCAACGACCTGTCAAAATCCATTCTACCTGCTCTGGCCAGCAGATGCCGCTCCCGTCGTACCCGCAGGAGCCGACTTTGTCGTGTCCGTACCCGCAGGTGCGGCAGGTCCAATCAGCACACCCGTGCCATTAGTCCCGGCTGCGCTTCCCTCCGGGCCGCCTGCTCCGGCAGCCGAGGCGGGCAGCTTCGGTCCAACAGCCGATTCAAGCACGATCGTACGCGTCACCGTTTCCGGGCTGCGCCCGTATTTGTTTTCCGCCCGGATCGTAATCGTGTTCGTACCTGCTGCCAATACGACATCCCGGCTAACGCTGCCTTGACCGGCCAGCACGTCATTCACATAAATATTCGGCTGCTTGTCGTAAGAATCCGCAGCCTCGGCTTTGACGGTCACGATGCCGGACGTCGTCCGTTCAGGCAGCTCCGCTACCGTCAACTCAGGCACGGGCCGGACGATAAATGCGGACACGGGCGTCCAGATCGCCGGTATCACAACAAACAAGACGACAGCGATCAACAGGATGCGGATAAGCGGCTTGCGTCGACGCAGCAGGTTGCGCTGCCAGCCCGGCGCCTGCCTTTTACGGATGTCCCGAAACAAGCTGACAAACGCTTCGTTTGGCACAGCCATCAGACGCTCGCCAATCGGCTTTTGGCGCAGCGCCCCGTGGTCATAACGGTCGAAATACCGGTTCAGCGCCGCACGGTAATGCGGGTCGATCCCGCCGCGGGAGCCGATAAAACGCTCATCCGAAGCGCTCCATTCGATAAAGGCATAAATAATGTCCTTGCTGCCCGCCGCTCTGGCCAAATAATCGAGCATGGCATCAAAGTCAAACGTCCCCCAGCTGCCTCCCTGGCTGCCGCCTTCGCGGTAAAAGGCGAACGGAATGCCGGAAAACGATGAACGGGGCATGCCTCCGAGCCAAACGCCCTGCAAAAATGCTTGCGCCCGGTCCAGCTCCAGCGGCCCAAGCTTGGCCATCGCCGCCGCAGCCATCGCCTCGCCGCCCCGATCCATGTGCAGCACACGGTAAACCGCCGTCCACAGATCAAGCGTCAGGCGGTGGCCTTTCGTCAAATGCGGCAGCAGCTCCGGCGCCGTCGGGTCCAGCATAAAGGAAAGCCGGGCGACCTGCTCCGCCTCCAGCTCCGCAAGCGGAACCTCCTCCAGCAGCAGCAGCTGGATATCCAGCTTCAACAGCTCGCAGTAGTCCGCATAACGCTCCAGTCCCTCTTGCTCCGGCAATTCGTCGAAGAAGCGGAACAAAGCCGCGCCGATCTCGACCTTGCGCCCCAGCGCTTCCTTAGCCAGCAGCCGCTTCACGGCCGTAACCGTTTCTGCGGCAAAAAAGCTTAGCGACAGCGTATCCGCATTCATCAACCAGAAAGCGAGCGCTGCCTGCAAGGCTTTGGCGCTGTCAGCCCGCCCAAGCGCGTAAGCCGCGCAGCTTTCAGCTGTTCGCGGCGATAAGCCGGACAGCTCGCGGAACACGGCCTTGAACAGCTCCGGCCGCTGCCTGAGCGGTTCCAGCAGCGGCGCAGTTGCCGCCGTATCGCCCCCCGCCGCAGCCCGCATCACAAACAAAGCGACAGCCCGGCTCAGCAAGGCGGACTCGCCGCGCCCGACATCTTCCGCGCAGCCCGCCATCGCCTCGATCAGCTTGGAATCGCCGCTGCGTTTCACATCGGCCGTTTCCAGACGAAGCAGCTGGACGACAAGCTCCTGCAGCCGGGATTTGCGGAACGCTTCACTTTGTCCCTTCAAATAGATGCCCAGTGACTGCCAAATTCGCGCTTGATCGGTATCATATAGCGACTCCAGCGATTCGCCCTCGGGCCCGCTTTGCTCGATGAGAAACAGCGTACACAGCTCCTCATAGGTAGCCAAAGCTAATGCAGCGCCCGCGTCCAGACCGTGCAGCGCTTGCTCGCAAAACTGAAACAGCTCATCGAGCTGGTCCGGCGCGTGACGCAGCGACCAAATCGTATCCAGCAAGCGGCTGCCGGAGCCTGCGGAGCCCGCCGAGGCGAAGCGATCCGCGCCTGCCGTTCCGCCGCCGGAGCCAATTCGCGCGCTCACACCGTTACTCGCAGCAGCTCCGGCCCGGATTGCTCCGGCTGCCCCGTTCTCGGCAGCTCCGATGCCAACGGACATACCTGCTGCTTCCGTAATTTTCCGCCGATCCAGCAGCGCTTTGGCCAGCCGATCTGCCGAAGCGCTCGCAGCTTGCGCTCCTGCCAGCCGATCCGTCGACGTCCCGGCGTTTTCCGCCCCTCCTGCCCGGTTGGCTGACTCATCCGCGACTGACGTTTCTGCCGTACGGCCGGTCGATACGTCCGCAGCCTCTGCATCATGCGACCGTTCCGCCGACAAGCCGCCAGCTTCCGAACCTTTGGCCTCACGGACCGGCAACGCTCCCGCAGCGTCAGCTCCCGTGATCCGGCCTGCCGCCAGGTCAAACACCATGTCGCGCTCCAGCTGCCTGTCACCTTGACGCAGCCCGCCTTTGCCGAGAAAGGTCACATGCAGATGCTGCTTGCCCTCCGGCTCGCCGGAGTAGGTCAGCACGCCCAGCCTGCGCCGGAACGCATATGGCAGGCTGCCCCACAGCAGCTGCATCAGCGTCCTCGCCTCCCGCTCTGCCTCCAATGGCTGCCCATCCAGCACAATGTAAACTTTGCGGCGATTGGTCAGCGAGGACATGATCGACACGAGCAGTTGACCGAAAATTTCACGGGTGACGCCAAGTCTCGCCAGCAGCTCGTCAGTCTGTCCTCCTGCCTGCCGCCCCGTCTCACCCGCCGCGCTAGCCGTCGACAATGCGTCTTCTCCCCGGCCCGACCAGTCCTTTTTCAGCTCGGCAGCCCCGAGAAGCTCCGGCAGCTCCTTGCCTTGAGCAGAATCATGGGAAACCGCAAAGCGGTCCAGGCCAAATACAAGCTCCGGACGCCGCACCCACTCATCCTTCCGCGAGGAAGGCACCACGTATTGATGGGTGAAAAACGCGCTGCGCTGTCCGGTAAAATCCACAGGCACAAAGACGGTTTGACCGATCACCAGATCCCCGTTATCTGCGTGATACACGGCAAGCGCGGCCGGATAAGCCGCCCCGTCCTCGGTTGCGCCGCCCCCCGGCAGCTCATGCTCCTGCGGCCCCTTGTACGCGCAATACGGATGAAGCGCCGATTTGACAAATAACCCGTCCAACCCCGGCGAAACCGCCACCGTATCGAACCCTTCGTTAGTCCGGAACACGCCCTCGCGCGCACGCGTAAAATAATGCTGTTGAATGCTGCGCTGTCCCTTCGCAGTCACGTCGCATCTCTCCTGTCGATGTAGTCGAGCTGGTTCAGCAGCCAGATGAACGGCTCATCGACCCGCACAGGGCTGATCACACCCGTTACCTGCCGGTTGACCGGGTTGGTGCCCAGCGCCGAGACGGCGAAATACGCCGTATTGCGGAAGTAGACGTCCACGGCGTCCTTAAACGGACGGTCCACCTTTTCGATAAACCGGCGTATTTCGCCGTTAATATTTTCAAACTCTGTCCTGTTCAAGTAACCTCTATGCCGCACATCTTGAAACACATTGCTGTTTGGACGGATGTAATCGCTGTCCTCCTCCTGCAAATGCTGCAGCATGTCGCTTTTCGTCAGCACGATGGCCGTCGGAATGTCCGTCTTGCCGCTTTGCTGATGGGAGATAAAATTTTCATACAAGGAGATCACAACCTCGCGCGGCTCATCGTAGCGGCTGGCGAACTCGCCTTCTCCCTCGCCGAGATTCAAACGGATTTTGTCGCGAATCGTCCGTACCTGCAGCGGATCGACGAGAAACAAAATCCCCGACGAATTTTGAATATGCGCTGCATAGATGTCCAGATAGTCCCGCTCCACCATCCCCTCGCCCGCCACATCGAAAAATACGAGCAGCAGCGGCGGCTTTGTCTCATCCTTGAAAATAAACTGAAAGATGTACGGCTCCTGCTGCTCATTCGGATTCGTTGAGGACAGCATGCTGCCCCGCTCAAAGATCGGCTCATGGTAATGATGCCGGAACTTGCGGGAAATATCCGCGCTCAGCGGCATGCAGGCCGCCTGAAAATCGGCGGCGGTTTCCGTCTGCAGCGTATGGATCAGCGAGGTCATATACACCGATTTTCCGACCTGCGACGCGCCGACAATCGAAATGATGTTGCTCGGCACCTGCCCGGCTGTAATCGGCAGCTCATTGTGGCAGTTCGGACAAAGACGGCGGCGCGTCGTCACCCCGTACCGATCCGTAAGCCCGACGAGCACCTGCCCGGCGTAAATTCGACTATCCTCCGGCACCGTATCCGGATCAAGCACCGCCTCCATGTCCGGCAGCGCAAGCCGGAACTTGCGCCGCCACGCATTCAGACGCTCATCCTCCTGGAGCGCGAACTCGTCATCCTGCTCCTTCACATGCGCAGCCCGAAACACGACCTCCGACGGCTCACTTTTGGCGAAGCAATACGGACAAACGATGCTATAAAACGGCGGCCTTTCCTTAACAGGCGCCTTTTTATCAAACAAGCTTTTGAAAAAGTCCAGCATGCCGATCCTCCCCCTTATGACGAAATGACAACGTTAGACAGCTCCCCTGTGTATGCCCGTGCCCGTGTGCCTGCTTGCGCTCCTAACTCCCGTGCTCCCTTACTCTCTTTTCTTGCTCTCTTGCTCTCTTGCTCTCTTGCTCCCTACTCCGGCACCACTTCGAATTGATCGCCATACCGCTTCCCGTCGGTTAAAAAAATACGCAGCTGCTCCGTCCGGCCCACCTGAATTTCCGGCAGCTCGCTCCGCCCCGCAGGCAAATCGCGCAGCAGCGGATACCTCGTGCCGTCATCGGGATGCAGCGGCACGCCGCCTTGCTTTTTAACATAACAGAGCGCTTCCTTCGGCACCGGCATTTCGCAGTATAGCCGGATCTGGACGGACCGCTGCCGGGTAAACCAGCCCAGCCCGTACTGGATGCCGTAACGGATTTTGGCCCGGCCTCCGCTGACACGCGCCACATTGTCCGCATCCGTCTGGCGCAGCCCGACAAGCTGGCCCTGCTCCATCCGACACGGATAAATGCGGAACTGACGCGCGCCGATGAAATCAGCGGGTACTCTGTACCCGCCCCGCACCTTGTACTCCTCGCGCGTGTACAGCTTCATGCGCAGCTCGGCCTCGCTTCCGCCCACCGACTCGCCCTCCGCGCCGAAGCTGTGAATCATGACGTATTGAATCCCCGCCGGCCATTGCCAGGTGACGAGGCATTCGCCGTCTGCCAGCCGGGAAACGGCCTTGGTGATGCGCTGCCGGTCATCCGGCGTAGTCCACAGCATGAGATGTGTTGCCCCTTCCTTAGGTTTAGCCGATGAGCCGATGATCTGATAATCCGACGATCTTAGCATACGTTCAACCGTTAACGAAACCGTTTGCCCGCCCGGCTGCGCGCCGCTTCACCGGAGGATGCGGGCCAGGCCGACGAGCCTGAGCCCAGCGCCCGGCGGAACGGCGTCAGTCCTGCCCCCTCCAGATTTTGCCGGAAGGCAATAAGCGCGGTTGACAAGACGAGCACCAGCACAAGTATCAGCAAGGCCAACGCCCGCACCAGGAACGGCTCATATTGCGGAAGCATTGCCTCCAATAGAAGACCGGCCAGCAAGCCGCCTGCCAAGCCGCCGATCAGGAAGCTGCGCGCCAGATAGCGGTTATCAAACACGATGCCCAGCGCCAGACCGAGCAAGCCCCCGATCAGCAGCAGCGAGCCGACACGCAGCACGGCGCGATACATGCTGTCCGCAGCAATGCCGGTACGTTCCTCGACGAGATGCCAATGCCGCTGATTTGCATAAATCGAACCGATGGCGTCGGCAATGCCTTCCGCCTGCTCCACATGGCGGTACGTCCCGCCGGTGGACTCGGCCAGCTGCTGCAGCAGCCGGTTGCCCTGCTCATTGCCCGCCGACTCCAATCCGACCGTGTGGATGCTGAAGCGCTTCGCTATATAAGGCGCGGTCACCTCAGCCAAATTCAGGGCACTATACCCGTCTGAAATCAAGATAACAGCCCCTCGTCCGGCCTCGGTGCCCGAAGCCGTCATCTGCTCCATCGCTTGCCCGAGCGCCTTGCCAATGTCGGTCTGTCCGCTAGGCTCAGGCGCGCCAAGCAGCTTGTCCTGAATCAATTCCCGCGACGCTTGGTCGCTCAAGCTGGTCAACGGCTGCAGCCATGCCGTATTTTCATTAAACATCGCAACGGCCGCTCGCTTGCCGCCCGACATCTCGCCTACCAGTGAAGCCGCCGCTTGACGGCTCAAATTCGCCGGGTCATTTGTTTTCATGCTTTCAGAAGTATCCAGCAGCAGCATGTAATCGCGCGGCGCCGTTTTTCGGCTCAGGTCCAGCCCATACAACCACTGACAAGCTGTCCCGGCCGCAAATAGCAGAATCAGCGAAGCCGGGATAAGCCACTTCCAGCCGTCGGCTGCATAACGCAGCTTCCAGTTTGCTCCGTTCAGCCTGGGCGAGATCGTTTCGGCCAGCAAGCAGCCTGCGGTTACAAACAGGGCAAATACACCAACGTACAGGCCCATCAGCACCGTTTCATGCAGCGAGCCGGACAGCTCGGCAAGCAGCCACTCGCCAGCCAAATACCCGATAAATCCTCCGATCAGGCCGAAAACAAGCAACAGCCCGTTTATAGCGCGACGCTTCATCGGATTCCCCCTCTTTCTGTTCGATGTTGACCCTCCGATGAGCATTCTCCGGACGGCGTCCGCTCCTCAGCCTGATTAATCCGTCGTTCATTCTGTGGATCATGTGCTGGAGCACGGGTTCAATCATTCGTCTGACGATTCGTTCGATCTTCGCTCTTATGCCTCGTTCGTTCGATCATCCTCCCGCTCCGTCGTCCCTGCCCCTGCAGGCTCCCAGTCCGGCCGATGCAGCTTGTAGCCGCTCGCCGCGTACGTCTCGTAGAAGCGCTGACCGTTGCGATAAGCCATCAGATCGTCGCGTCGAAACCCGCCCATCAGACGCAGCTTCTCCACGCCGCTGCTCCAGCCTTCATGGACGCAGCCGACCTTGGAGTCGCTTTGTTCTCCAGCCTCCAGCGCCGCCTGGACCAGCTCGCTGCGGGCATCGCCGAACAAGTAGCTCTCTTCGTGGCGATGCCGGTGCGTGAACCGATACACGTCCGCCCGGACGGCGGATTCCTGGTCCAGAGCAGCGCACAGATCCCGGTACAGCTCCTCCTTCGTCAGTGCCTGGCGGTTTTCATAGCTGACCGTTACGTTGGCTCGCTCCAGCAGCTCCTGTTCAAACGGCTGGCCGAATAACGGATGTACAAACCAATCCGTCTGCGCCACCTGGATCAACCGCGCCACATACGCCTCGTCGCCCTGATCAAGCAAAGCGGCAATCGACCCCATCCGCCGTTCGTCGAATTCAAAGCGGTCGCCCCAACGCGCTTCCAGCTCTGCGGCAATCCGTTCAGCCGTCTGTGTGTAGTACTCCTCAAGGTTGCGGCCCATCTCCTCGCTTGTCTCCAGCATGCGGAGACGGCAGGCGTCCAGCAGCCGCCTGTCGATCGCCGTCAGCCTGTCCGTATAGAGCTTGAGTGCGCTATGCAGCTCCTCCAGCATATGCTCCCAGCGCGCTAGCACCTCGCGCTTTAGCTCCAGCAGCAGCAGCTCGCGCTTCCAGCCGTACACCCGGTCCAGCAGCGCAGCAACCGTCGCCTTGAGGTTCGCCTTGCCGCCGCCGAACAGCCCGAACACGCCGCTTCGTCCGGCAGGCAGCCCCTCCGCGCTTTCCTCATACAGCGCCTCCAGCTCCTCGCGGCCCTCCGCCAGACGGCGGTCAAGCTCAAGCCGCCATTCGCGGACCGCGTTTGTCAGCCCGTGCCGCTCATCCGGGTCCGTCCAGCGGTACACGGCCCACAGCCCGTACCGCGCATCCGCGATCAGCCGCTGCCAGACGGCTTGCCGCAGCCGCTCCGCCGGAGCGCTGACCGCCAGCGCTTCCTTCAGTCGCTCACGCTGCCGTTCAAAAAAATCGCGCGCATTGCTGCCAAACAACGCATTTTCCGCTTGACGCAGCGTCTTGCGCCGCAGCTCTCCCGCCGGCACCGGCTCATACAGCAAGCCCTGCATGTCCGCCACCGGATCAGGGAATCGCTCGGCTACCGCATACACAAGCGCATCCGCCCCCGCTGCCTCCAGCCCCAGCGCCTCCAGCAGCTCCCGCTGGCCGATTCCGCTGGCGCCCGTCTGCAGCAGCTTGAGCAGCCGTCGATGCAAGGCCAGCAGCACCGTCAGCGCAATCGCCCGGTCCGGCCGGGTCACCTCGGCCAGACCGGCCGACGCGTAATACGCCTCGTCGGCGCCCGGCGGCATCATGCTTTGCCGGAATAGCTGGTGGTTGTAAGGATTATGCCGGATTTCGCCATCAGCCGTCTTGCGGCAGCGCAGAAAGCTCAACCGTCCTATAATCCGGCTGCAGGCAGCGACAGGCGCTTCGGCGAACAAGCCGCGTTCATCTTTATCCCCGAGCATATACACCGTATCAAATAAAGGGGCAGGCCCATGCGCGACCGGCAGCTGGAGTCCGTCATGCGTTACCTGCAGCTTGGCCTCATAACGGAACGTTCGCCGCTGCATCCGGTCCAGCTCCTGCAGAAAGGCTACGCTTAATGCTGCATCATACGCATAATCGCGCTGCGACTGCTTCTCCCGCAGCAGGACAAATAAATCCGCCGACACTGAGCGATAGCTTTCCCCCAGCACCGACTTCAGCAGCACCGCCAGCTCCGGGAGCAGCGCGTTCGCGGGATCATCCGCACAAGTCACAACAGCGACATGCACCTGCATCAGCGATCCATACAGCCGCCCCTTCTCGCCGATTCGCCCGACGACACGGCGCAGCAGCAGATTCAGCTCCTGCAACCCGTCGCCGCCGCCCAGCAGCGCTTGCGGCAGCCAGCTGCGCGCCGACCGCTTATCCGCGTCCGCTCCGGCGTCCCCCGCCAAGAACGACGGCTCCCAACGGAACAGTTGGCTTTCCGTAGGCACATCCGGCTCCCCTTCTCCGATGTACACATACATAATGCCGTCCGGATGCGTCCATTGCTCACGGTTTTGCTTGACCAGCTGCTCCAGCGCCGCCTTCGACCGTTCGCCGACGGCAAGGAACAGCAACGGTTGACGCAAGCTCCGGCGCTCCACCGCGCCGGGGTCCGCTTGCTCCATCCGCTGCACATACACTTCGGCAAATGCCGCCAGCCGCTCCTGCATACTCACTGCCTCCCTCGCCGGAACGCTTCGCCCCGGCCACGTTTCAACCTCAAGCCCCGTACCGAACCGTCATTTCAAGCTCCGTACCAGCTCATTTACCTGAACCGCCAGCTCCTTGTAGAAGCGGTACATCTCCTCGCCGTCCGCGTAATCGCCGCGGTCATAGTCCAGGGCAGACTTCGCGTCCTGATAGACGCCAGCCAGCTCCTGCAGCTTGCCGACCAAACCGGAAATATCGTCGGATGCCGTCAGCTGACGGATGCGGTCGGCCGTCTTGCGCTGCAGCTGCGCGAGCTGCTTCGGCGCAAGCGTCCGCAGCTTGCCGTACATGACGAAATCAACGAACCGTCCCGCCTGCATCACATTGGCAAACGGCTCCCACGCGTCCTCCTCGGCGCTGTGATCATACACATACAGCGCGCCACGACGCGTAATGGCGCCTGTGTACATCGCTTCAATATATTGCTTGAGCAGCCGCTCTTCGTCCTGATGGTCGGCCAGCACCTTCTCCAGCGCCTCCAGCCGTTCGCGGAGCTGCTCGTATTTGCCCAGCTCCTCGCGCACCTGCCGCAGCTGCTCCGGCGAACGGATCAAGTTTTCCTTCGCCATCTCCTCGCTTACGCTGCCGAATATATCCTTCACGCTCACCGCGTCCAGCCCTTGCTCCAGCAGCTTGCGCAGATCGCCCGCGCAGCGCTTGACCTCGGCCAGATTCGGCCGCTCCTGCTGCAGCTGCATCGCATAATCCGCCAGCCTGCGCTCCAGCTCAAGCGGCCCGGTCACAACACATTCGTACCGGTGAATCGTGCCGGAATCCGCCGGCTTCTCACGGATCACACGCTGCGCAACCGCCCGGTCGAACACGCCCCGCACCTCGGCATTGTAGCCGCGCACGCGACCGTTGCTGTACGTATCTCCCCAGGAACGCTCCGGAATAGGGGACGGCAAATACGTCCAGTTGACGCGCTCCGTCTGCACCAGATGGCGTCCGATGCCTTCCGGCTCCAAAATCGTGCGCTCATAGCTTTCCTCGTACACCTTGAGCGGCGTATAGAGGAATAATGGCACGCCATTTTGCGTATTCAGCCAGAAAATGCGGTTTTTCACTTCGCTTTCCTTGATCGTATAGCGGGAGTTGGCAATCGCATTGTCCTGAAACGCGCGGATGCCCTTGAAAATATTCGGCGCCTTCACCGGAACCGATACAAAACCCCACGATGGAAAATTGAAATTGCCCGACGAATTGCTCAGATGGAATACCGGCTTCGCTTCCTCATACAAGCGCCCGGCAATCCGCTGCTCCACCAGCTTCTCGATCGAATCCTCATGGCCGTACTGGATAACGAGATACTCCTCCATCGACTTCGTAATCAGCTCGCCGAACTGGTCCGTCAGGAAGTCCGAGATTGAGCCGATAATATCGACCTCCTGCTCCTTGACCCACTGGTTCGCCCGGGCCAGCAGCTGCTGGGTGAAGTCGCGGATCAGCTCCTGCGCATTGCGGTCCTCCGTCATCCGGGCAATCATCTTGGCCATGTCCGGCACGCTGACCACATTCCAGTAATAGGTGCGGTTGCCCTTATGATCGACCTGCTCCTCGCCGTTCAGCAGCATGTGGCCGTTTTTCTCGAAAATCCGGTTCAGCTCGTTCAACAGCTCCGTAAACACCTGATAAATCCGGGAGTTGTCGTTGTTGATCAGCGTGTACAAATCCTCGTAAAATTCAACCATCTGCTCCATCCGCTCACGGTCGGCGTGCAGCATATATTCCTGAATTTTCGCCTCAATATAAGCATCCTTCTTGCGGTCCTTGGAAATAAAGGCGCTTTTCGCTTCGCCCAGCTTCTGCCGGGAGCTTTCCTCTGCCGCCTCCAGATCCTGCGGCACACGCAGCAGGCTTTGCTTGAGCGCCTCAATATAAGACGAGATCAGCTTGAGCAGGCAGAAGCCTTTATCCTGCAAAATCATCCGCGACGCATAAAACGGACCTTGCTCCGGATGTAAAAACAACCGCGTAATTTGCTCGGTGAACCGCTCCTTGAGCTCGCCGGGCAGCTGCTTGCGGCACTTGATATACTCCTCGCGCGCCCGCGACAAGTAGCTCTGCTCCAGCTCCGTATCGACATGCACGACCTGCTGCTTCACGACGTTGTTGTAGCTGAGCCGCTCACTGTTTTTGTAGCCGGGCAGCGGCTCCGGCACCCGCTTGTCGAACTCGCGGTGAATCGAATCGGGATCAAGCGCCAGCTTATGGGCCAGCTTTTCGACCTCCTCCTGCGACGGGCCTGCCTCAAACATCTGCTCCATCCGCTGAAACACTTTATACGCCAGAAACGTCGTCATTTCCTCAATCGGCAGCACGGCCGACGACGCGCCCAAAATATTGTACTGGTAGTTGGCCGCATACGCCTTCGGCATCTGGTTGATGTTCGTGCGGATATTGCTGATGTAATCGTGAATCGCAAACTCCTCGCCGGACGCCTTCTGCTCGCTCGCCATAAAGTTTGTAATGTTTTCGGCTGTCACGTTCATACAATAATCGTAGGCGTTTTCCAGCAGCTTGCCTTCCAGATTAGTCGCCGAAATAAGATGGGCCAAATTAAACGGCGGCATCGGCGACTGGACGTTTAATATATTGGCATACTGTTGACGGAACCGCTCCCCGCGCTCGTCCACGTTCATCCAGTAATCCAGCTCCTTGAGCGCCGCATAGCCGTTTTTCTTGATGTATTCGCGAGAATGCTCGGTCAGGCTTTTATTTGCCAGATTGACATCCGGTGTAAACAAGTATCCGAGAATGCTGACCTTATCCACCCCGGCCGAGCCGTAATCCCGCTCCAGAATGCCGCGCACGATATACGAAATATCGAGAAAGCAGCCGCTTCCTGTGCCGCCGGACAGTCCGGTCAGCAGAAACACCATCAGCTTTTTGTTCGTGCCGACCATCAGCGACTTAATCTTGCGTTCGATCGTCTGCACGACCTGAATAATTTTCGTAAACAGCAGCAGACGTCCCGCCTGGCGCACACCGGACGCGCCGTTGATGCCGTCGGTAATGGTCAGCTCCGGGGACAGCCATTCCTTGATGTACGGCTCCAGCAAGCTGCGGTTTTGCAGCACGCTGCCGATTTCGGCGTTAGCCAGCAGCACAAATTCAGTCATCGGATCAAGTCCGACCCCCTTGTAGCGCTTGCCGCGGTCATGCTCATTCGTTTCAAAGGCGAGAAATTCGATATTGTCCGGCTTCTCGCGTTTTTTCTTCGTATGCGGGTCCTCCGGCAGCTTGAAGCGTCGGTTGACCTGGTATTTCAAGCGCAGCAGCGCGTCGATGCCCGTGCCGCCCAGACCGATGACCAGCATCGGGTTGTCGATCGTATCGACCCGGATTTTCTCACTGACAATGCCTCCGCCGAGCGAAACGTCCAGCTGCTGGATATGCTCTCTTACGACTGCTTTCATCGCGTTACCCCTCCTATAAAAACCTTCATCGGATATATTCAAGCGTTACCGAGCGGTGAACGCCGCCTAGCATAATGCGGATGCGGTCGCCTGCGCGCAGTTCCTTGCCCTGCGCCGTATCCAGCACCCGGCCGCCCTTCTCAATCACGCAGTCCGTGCCATTGCACAGCTCCAGATTGTCCTTCGCCCCCGGGCGGAACACAATGTCCTTCGTCTCGGCAAATTCGGGCGCAAGCTGGAGCAGCTGATGCAGCGTCACCTTGCCCCGGAACGCATCCAGCTTGCGGTACTGCGGCGTCGTGCGGTCGCCCGTATCCTCGTCGCGCACCTCGATGACCACCTGGCCGACGAAGCCTTTGTTCGCCTTGCGCCATAGCGACAGCACATACCATGCCGCTGCCGCCACGGCCAGCACACCGGCGGCAATCGCCGCCCAGACCGCTGCGCCCGGCCCCTTCGCCTCATCCGTACCGGCTTCGGATGGAGCTGACGGCGTTGCAGTTGCGCCGGAGAGCGCCGACAGCTTGACCGGCTCCGTCTCCCGCACGTAGCCCGCATCCTCCGCGCGGACGACCAGCTCATATTCATGCGCCTCCGGCAGCTTGTAGCTGCCAGCAATGCCTTGCGCGCCGGAGGTCAAGGGAGCTTCCGCTGTTTGGCCCGTTTGCACATCCTTCAAGACAAGCGTTGCCTTGAGATTTTTGTACAGCTCCGCATCGCCGGCCTTCAGACCGCCGGATTCCAGATAAGCGCGGACGGCAACCTCCTCGCCCTTCTTCCACGTCTTGCCAGGCAGCGGCTCCAGCTGCAGCTTCAGATCATAATTATACACGAGATTAATTTTGATCTTGTCCTTTGGAATTCCCTTGACCTGCAGCTTCCACGCGCCTTGCGCGGGCTGGACAATTTTAAGGAGCGTATAAGCTTTCGAGGACGTGTAGACGACCTTGTCCGACGGCACGGCCACCGCCTTGCCCTGCGGATCGGTCAGCTTCACCTCGACCGGCGAACCGGACATCAGGGATATATTCGCTTCGCGGACGCTGGCGTTCGGAATGTCGATTGCAACCTCCTGATACGCCCCGTTCCCGGTCAGCTCCTGCACCGGCACAACCTTCAGATTCAGGTGGCGGGCATAAATTTCACTTAAAATGGCCGGCAGATCGGCGGCCGAGCTGGTGACAAACGACTTGGCTCCGGTTTCGGCGGCGATCCGGTCCAGCGCTGTCTTGTTTAGCTGGCCGTCCGCGTTCAGCCCGATCGTATAAACGGGAATGCCGCCTGCCTTCGCCCGCTCGACAGCCGCTGCCAGCTCCTGATCGGACTGAGCTTGCGTTCGCCCGGCCGGCAGCGAGTTGTTGCCATCGGTCAGCAGGATGACGACCGGCGTATGCGCGGGATCGGCGCCGTTTTCCAGCACCTTGATCGCCTCATTCACGCCGACCGCCAGGTCCGTATACGGGCCCCGGTCCAACTGGTCGATAAACGACTTCAGGCTCTGCTTGTCCGCAGCCGTTTTCATCTGCAGCAGCGCCTTCTCGCGCATGATCCGGTCGGTGTAGGCGACGACGCCGATTTTGTCCCCCTGTACCGAAGCCATATCGACAAACAGCTTGACCGCCTCGAAGCTGACCTTGTTTACATCCGACTCATTCATCGAGGTGCTGACATCGACAGACAATACGGCGTCCATCCGCACATCCCCCGCTGCAGCAGCGATCCCCGCTGCCGGCCGCCACATCATCAGCATCACCAGCAGCAGCGGCAGCAACGCCCGAAGCCAGCGCATATTTATGTTCATGGCCATTCATCCTCCATTTGCAGGCGCCCCTTCATCTGGCATGGACGCCGATTATGTCTTATTTTGCCGGTTACGGCTGTACGTTGTACAATGAATACGCGGTTGCCCGAAATGTTGCCCGTCACCTAGTAACTATATATATTATCTGGTCCTAATTTAAACCGCCACTTAAAAATTCCTTAAGATTTGCTAAATATTGCGCTCCAGCCGAGCGATCCGGGAGGTATTTATGTTAACCTTGCTTGTATTGCTGGCGGCTGCCTTGTTTGCAGGGGTCCGGCTGCTGACCTTCGTCTACATCAAAAAAAGTGACATCTCGCTCGCCCAAATCGACCGTGATCTGACCAACCGATTTACGGAGGGAACCCATGAATCCGAAAAAACCAGTCCGCTTCAATAAGACGATCCGCACGGACCATTTGTTTCAGCGGCTCCGGCAATGCTCGCGCTGCGGCGCGTACACTTGCTTGGAGCCTGAAGCGTGTCCCGGCTGCGGTTCCTCCGATGCCTGGCTGAATGTGCCGCAGCCTGCGGAAGCCGTTACCCGACAGCGCGGCTACACCGACATGCTCGTGCTTGGCATTCTCGCCGCTGCCGGAGTGATTGTCGCCCGCAGCTTCACCGAGATGGCCGCTGCGCTGGCCGCCGGGCTGATCTTAATCGCGTTATACGCCAAGCTTCGCAAAATCTACGCGCCCTATATCTTTAGACGCACGTTGTCCCGCCTACTCCTGCAAGAGCATGAAAAAATTCGTCACGGACTGCTGCAGGATATCGACAAAGCCGAAGCCGCCCTGCGCGAGGAGGACTTCAAGTCCGCTTACGAGCGGTTCCGCGAAATCGGTCATTTCATCCGCGACAATCCGATCCGGCTGCTCAAGCTGATGTGTCTGAACCGCTTTATTTTGCGCAGCGATATGGAGCTGGAGCTGACCACGCTGATCCCGAACCGGTTCGACACCGATTTTACCGCCTACTTGCTGGAGGTTGCACGGGTCAAGCCGCGGCTCATCGAACGCCCTGTCATCGACTACGCCGTCAAATACCGCAGCGAGCTGGAACGGCTGCCGTACGGGGCCGAGGTGCTGACCGCTGCCGCCGGAGCGGCCCTGCGGATCAAAAGCCACCTGCTGCAATACCGCACACTGGTGCTCGATTACATCGACCAGCTGCCGGAGGAACGGCTTGGCCGGCTGCAGCAGCTGGCTTCTGAGCTTGCAGCCGACCATCCTCAGCTGTATGAGCGCGTGCAGCAGTCGGCCAGCCGCCGCTCCGGCGGCGTCGCATATGCCGCTGCGACGCCGGAGCGCGTTCAGTCTGCGGCTTACGCAGGGGCGGGGCCGGAGAACGCTCAGCCTGCAGCTTATGCCGGGGCGGGGCCGGAGAACGCTCAGCCTGCAGCTTATGCCGGGGCGGGGCCGGATGCCCAGACGCTTGTCGGTGCGGAAACGGGAGCGGCAGCTCCTCCTGTTCTCCACGGGGCGGACGGGGACTCGCATGGGATAACGGACTCGCTTGCAAAAACGGAGGCGAGCAGCAGCGATCGCGTAGCCCCGGAGCCTCGGAACGCTCACACCAAGCGCCAGGCTGCGGATACGAGCTGGAGAACCGACTCGTCTGATGACCCGCAGGATGATCCGCAATAACCGACTAAACTAACGAACCCATGGTCCGGACACAACCCATGACCGTACCGTCTTCGCGACGGTTGTCATACGTGCATACTTGGATACGTGGATCGAACAGCCGACACGATATACGGCTGAATGCCGGGCATTACGTGCGGCAAGTTGTCCTTTAGTCTCTTCATACGCGAAAGCATTACCCTTAATTTTAGCAAAGGCGGGAACGCTTGTGAGTCGTTTTACGTATCAACGTGCATACCGTTTCAGGCAGGCTGCAGCCTTGCTGCTTGCGGTTACCTTGCTTGCGGCGGGCTGGAAATCGTACCTTGCGCTGCAAACGGTACGCGCCTTCGACCAGGCTCGGACGCTGCACGCCGCCGGTCAACTGGCAGAAGCCGAGGCGTTGTACAGGCAAGCCGCCTCCATGCCCGGCTTCGATTACCGCAAGCCGGACGTCGAAGCTGCGCTTGCCGAGCTGCAGCCGGTCGTCCATATGACGCGGACGATTGCCACACTGTCCGCAGCGATCGCCGCAGGCGATGCCGCAGGCGATGCGGCGGCGCTGGCTCAGGCGGACGCCGACCTGCAGACCGCGATCGAAGCGATCAGCCGCTCCGGAACAGAGCATGCAGCGCGGTTCGGGCAGGCTGTGCAGGAGGCAGCGCTGACAGAAAAGCTAACCGCCGCCTTCGCCAAATTGCGCCAGACGGCTGAGAAGCAAATCAGCACAGCCAAAGTCGCCGACGATACCAGCAACGCTGCACTCAAGCTGATGCGCATTCCGCCCGCTTACTATGGCGGAGATGCGGCTAAACGCAAGACGATCAACAGCTTGCTGCAAGCACGCGACACGGCCAGATTGGATCAGCTCGCGCGAACAAAAGCCTATGGTGACGTGTGGAAGCTCGGCGAGGAGCTTCGCTTGTTCTACGAACGGGCTGGCTGGGACGCGAATTGGGTCGCTCCCAAGCTGGAGAAGCTGGCGCTGGGCACATTGTCGATTCTGGAAAAGCAGGAAATCGGCAAGTTTGTCGATGCAGCAAGCCAGCTCAAAGCTTATCCTGCGTGGGCCGGGCCCGGCAGCAAGCTGCAAGTGTACATAGATTCCGTCTTCACGGGGAAGCTTCAGCGAGCAGCCTCGCTCTCCGCAAGCGGCAAACTCGAAGAAGCCGTCGCCCTGTACCGGGCCATCGGCGTTTACCGCGACACCGCCAAGGAGCTGCAGACTGCCGAGCTTCGCCAATTGGCCGGCGATCCGCAGAAGCTGCTCACCGCTGCCGGAGTGCCAGCCTCCGGCAAGCTGACGGCTGTCACGGCTCTGAAGCCGCCAGGCACATTGCCGCAGGCTGCGGCGCTGGATAGCGCAGGCACGAAGCTGCTGCTGGCGCAGCTTGCCGAAGACGGAAGCGCCAGCTTGCATGAAGCCGAATTAAGTCCCGCTGTGAAAAAGGGCGCTGTGCGCTATTCCGAGCTTAGCGCGCCAGACGGCGGCAAGCTGCTGCTGGTCGAGGGAGCGTCCGCCCGGCGCAGCGCGAGATACCTACTGCTGCTCGTCCATCAGGACGGCTCGCTGCAGCAGGTGCTGGACGTCGAAGCCGACGCCCTCTCCTCCAGCGGCAAAGGCGAGCTGACGGCCATCCGGCCTTGGCTTGAAGCCACAAGCGCGGGCTTGAGCGACGAAGCTGCGCAAACCATGCGCGGGCATTACAAGTATAGCCGGGAACAGTACGAGCTAGACCGCGTGGATACAGCGGCCACTCCGCCAGCTGATTCCCCGGCTGGCGACCGGCAGCCCGGCCAGTCGGCAGGAGCCACGTCCGGCGCAGCAGCACCGGACCGCACGCGCACAGTGCCAGGCAACGGTGCAACCGGCCAGCCGCAGTCTCGGACGGAGAAGCCGATAGACAGCAGCTCCGTTAGCACAGACTCGCCAAGCGGAGCAGCCGGTTCAAGCAGCCGCACGACTCCGTCCGCTGGAGAACGCATCGGAACAGACAGCGGCTCTGGAATCGGCAGCAGCAGCAAGCCCGGTCCAAGCAACGACTCAAACTAAAGCAACGGCTTCAGCCGTAAAGCCAAAGCTTCTTCTAGTCCAAGAGCCTCCAGATCCACATTGATGTTTCGGCGGGCGCGAATTGTCCTTCGGGAGAGGACTTTTTGGGTGGTTTTGTCTTTTAAAAGGTGGACACGCATATATATTGTTATCGTACAGGCGCATGCGACCTGAAAAACCAGATTTAGTTGATGCAACTGAGCCAACACCGATATATGGACATCCAGACACTGGAGAGCTGACAGGTCAATGTCCACCCTATAAAAGACATGTGTCTACTGAACGTGGACAAACGGTTGATCATTTGAACCAGCCGCCGGGAGGCTCTGACTCGTTTTATCCCATGCCCGTTGCCCATGCTCGCTGCACTTGCCCGCTTACCAATGCTCGCTGCCCGTGCGCACGCAGACAAACAGGGCATCCCGCCCCATGCGACATGCCTTGCCAACGGTTATTTATTTATGCACAGCGGCTGTGCAGGATGCATCCCGGTTATTCACAAAAGTTAACAGGGTTCAGCCGCATTCAACGCTTCTCCGGATATCCAGTGCAGCTCGCAGCGAGATGCTGCGCAGCACCTCCGGACGGGCCGACGGCTCAAGTCCCATAAAGCTGTCATGCTGCCATAGCTGCAGCAAAGCTTGCTTGGCGGCCTGCGCCGCCAGCTGCTCGCTGCGCAATATCAGCAGACAAATCGAATAACAATCTCGCTCATGCTCTCGCAGGACGGATAAGCGGTGATCCTTGTTCATGGCCCGTTTCCCTCTTCTCCTTCAATCCCGCCGTTTCGACAGTTGTATCCTCATTGTAGGATGAAGAAAACGATTCCGGGTAGTACTATCTTTTTCTAGTACCCCGCACCCATTACCTTCAAGGAGGCCTGTATGCAAAGCTGGATTACCGCCTTTATGGAGCAGTACGGGTACGTAGGCATTTTATTCATGATTGCGCTGGAAAATGTTTTTCCGCCGATTCCTTCCGAGGTCGTGCTGGCCTTTGGCGGCTTTATGACGACCACCTCGGAGCTGACGGTCACAGGCGTTGTCACGGCCGCTACGGCCGGGTCGGTGCTGGGCGCCGTCATCTTGTATGGCATTGGCCGTATTCTGGACGTCGAGCGGCTGGAAAAGCTTGTCGACCGCTGGGGGGACTGGCTGCGCATCACCAAAGCGGACATCCGCAAAGCCGATGCGTGGTTTGACAAATACGGCTACTGGACCGTCCTGTTTTGCCGGATGATCCCGCTGGTGCGCAGTCTGATCTCGATCCCGGCCGGCATGTCGGGGATGAACTTCTGGATGTTTCTGCTGTTCACCACCATCGGCACCTTTATCTGGAACGTCGTCCTCGTTAATATCGGCGCAGCCGTCGGCGATTCCTGGGAGCAGATCGTGCATACGATGGACGTCTATTCCAATATTGCCTATGCCATTATTGCGCTTGGCCTGTTGGCTGCCGCTTATATGCTGCTGCGCCGACGGAAAAGCGGCAAGCTCACTAAGTGACCTGTTATCCGCTCCGGCTGGAAAAATAACATAGCAGGGATGACCTATATTTTGCAGGCTTGGTTCATGGTAACCTGATGGTGCATCACCTCTTGCTTGTCATTTTTCCAAATGGAAAGGCGGAACGCTCAACTACAATGGCTCGCCGCTTTACCACGAAGAAACAGGCGCTGTCGGTTTTTACTACAGCCACGTGGATCAAGCCTGGAAATATACGGACGGCTACACGCTCATCCTGCTCTGCGAATCGCGCTGCAAGGCGACCGGCACCTTGAACGTAAGGGACCCGTATTAAGTCTGGCCTCTGATGCCGCTTGCCATGCTGACGATTTAGAGTTTAACAGTTAAGCGTTTAACAGTTAAATGAAACGAGGCCGGGACCCCATCCCGGCCTTGAATTTGTATGGAAGGGATACAGCCCTGCCTGGCTGCCCGTCTACTCCCCGCCGTCACTTTAAATGCTCGATAATTTCCTCGATCTCCCGGAGCAAATCCTGCTTTTCGATATGCCGATCCTCGATAAAGGAAGTCATGACGCCCCACTCGCGAATTTTTTCGATCCAGCTCAGGATGCGATCCCTGGGGTACCCTTTATCCTGAAGCAAATAAAAGATGTAAGCCAGCTCATTGCTGATGCTTGTATTAAAAACGGCCGGGTCATCCGAGTTAATGGATATAATCAAGCCGCTGCCATCCTGCTCCTTGACCACAAGGTCATTGGTGTTAAAATTCATGACCGGATGGTGATATAAACGCTCGATCCCGGAAATCGCCAGATTTGAAGTCGGATTTGCTTCGACGACAATTCCTTTTACGCTGAGCTTATTTCGCAAATGGACCTGCAGGCGCTCCAATAAGGCCGCTTCTTGCTCACCGACGTTAATTTGAATAATTTCATACATTCGCTCCAAGAAACATTTGCAATGATTGGCATGAATTAGCTTGGATTCGTTCCAAATCCCGCTGCCGCCAGCTGCTTCTTGTTTACAGAAATGACTTTCGGGCAAAGGGCTCTCATTACGCCACAAGCCTGTTCGGTTCGTTTCAGAAATGCAAACCTCCCGGATGTACCGCTCATCGGTCTGGAAGGGCCGAAATCGGCCTTGATACGCCTTCCATAACGTAAACATTGTAATTCCGTCAATGACACGGTAGACGCTCTCGGCTTGCAGCATCACTTCCCGTTCCAGTCCCAACAGGTCCAGCTCCTGATGGCCGGGCTGCTGATCCATGAAGGCTTGTCCCCACAGCCATAGCAGATTTTCCATATATTCAATTCTGGGCATCAACACGACAGGGTTCTCACGGCACCAGCTCGATACGTCAATCCCTAGCGCAATGCCATGACCGATCCGGTCCCCTACATGATAGTGAAAATGCTCAACCACTTCGTCGATATGACGCAATCCGGACAGCAGATGTCTAAATTCCTCGCCTACATGGTAAGTAAAGCCAAGCGTATTGATCTTCCCCTTATGATCCAGCAGCCTGATTTTGCTTGTCCGGCTATCCCGCGCACGACTGAAAATCGGGGCAAACACCCACGGCTCCGTATGGTGCTCAACGCTTGCGGCATCCAGTCCTACCATATATTTGGACAGATGCGGGATTTTTTCCCGCAGTACGTTGATCGCATCAATCGCCTCGTTATATTTATTTTGCAGACTCCCATAGAAATAATTGTGGTACTGCACAGAGCTGCGCTCCGAATCCTTGTACCAGCACTTCTCATAAAAGGTTTCATCCTGCGACTTCATCAGATGGTACACAATGCCAATTTTCGGAATACGTTCATAGGGCAGCGCTTCGTCCAGCAATATGTTCCGGTAGGTTCGGAAAAAAATAAGGAGGTTTTTCGACAGGTCCTGCTTGATTTCCTGACCTCGCGCCGAAGCAGACGGCGACACTCGAATTTCCAGCTTTTTCAGATGATTGTTATAAATTTGGTTCCGCAGCGCGTGCTCCAAATGATTAGGGGTTAACGAGGTCGCTCGGCCGAAAAATTGCCGGAAATAATCCAGACCCTCTCGGTAGTTCCCTTGGGTAACGCCCTGGTATACGACATTTTTGATCCGCAGGTACTGCCAAAATAATCCGGAAAACAGCCGGTCAGCCTGAGAAGACTCGTCCGTCAAATACGCCATCACACGAAACAGAAAAATGTTCTCATCGGTCGTATCCAGCGATTCCAAGCCCGACATAGCCTTAATCACTTCATTGGGCTGGGTGAAGGAACGGTCCCCAAACGCGAGATTCCTGAGCAAGTAAGCATACAGCTTTTTAAATGGCACATGCGCCGGAGCTTCCTGGCGGTTCAGAAACCAATCCAGCACCGCCCGCAAGCTAGCCTCCAGCTCCGGCTCATTCATCGAATCAGCCTGATCCCTATCCTCATAACCAAGGCTCGCCCGCGGCCCGGCCTGTTCTCTGAGATAAGACTCAAGTCCGCCTTTTCGCTCGGCTGCCAAATATTTGAAAAGCAGGACGCGAATGATTCCGCAGCTTCTCAGCGAAAGCTCCAGCTCCGGATCGCCGACACTGCCCCAGCTCGGCTTTAATTGCGTCTGGCTGGTGTCCTGATTCAAATTCATCAAATCATGCCACATGACATTAAAGTTTACGCCTGCGCTGATATGAATGTGCGTCTCCGCTAGCCCGCGCTCCATCACCTTGTCAAGCTGCAGGTCGCCCAGATTGATCAGCCAATAATAGCCCTGCAAATACTCAGGGTTTCTCATCCCGTTGTTTAACAAATACAGCACAACAAGAATATCTATGCAAAACATCCGGGACAACGTATTCCAGACCTCAATTTTGCTCAGCCCTTCGAAGGCTCTGAACAAAAACTCATCATTTTCATTTTTCCAATATTTCAACGCTATTTTGCCATTGCGATGGGTAATAAACGATTTCGTCAGCCGGTGCAGCTGCTTTAAGTAAAGATCGTTTTCAGTCGTACCGGCTGCGAACGCCGCGAACGGAAAGTATTGCTCAAACAACAAATTCAACGTATCCAGACTTCGGATATGGTACTTGCCGTTCAGCTCCTGCTGAATACAGGTTTTGATATGGGCATATTGCATGTAGCGCTGCTGACCGCCCGCCTTCAGCATGTTGGCGAACAGCGGCTCCTTGACAAATACAAACTCTGTAAACGGCAATGTAGCCATCTTGGACACAAGCGCGGTAAAATGCTTGATCATGCTCCCGCTCCTGATGAGCTATCCAATTGCTGCTCATACAAGTAAGCCGCTGCTTGAATCAGCTGCTCCAGCTCCATGTCGTACAGCCGCCGTTTGGCCTCATTGCGGATGCGTTCAACCTCTGCGCTGATCGCGCTTTTATACGCTTCATGAATAAGCCCTTCCGACAGCTGCTTCAATTCGATTGCGGCGTAAGAATCCTTCTGGCTCTCATTTTCCAGGTACATGTTCATCCGCTGCAGCAGCCTGTCCACGAAGTCTTTCGACACAGTCCCTTCCGTCAGCAGCCTCCGGTGTACGCTTTTAAGCTCAGCCGCCAACGACTCCTCGCGCAGTTTGGCAATTAAACGGTTGAGTTGCTGTAAGTCCACCTCCTGCACCGTATATCGCGCCTGCAACGATTCAAATTGGCTCAGCAGCTCGTTTCTCCATTTATAAATACGGTTAAGAGCGTTAGGGTTGTCAAGGATATAGGCAAGCTTGGAATAATTAAACGCTGTAATCGCACTTAAATAGTGCTCCAATTGCTCTGCGATCACTTCGTCAGCGTTCAGATTAAGCTTGTCTCCCAGTTTTGTACGAATTTGCTGCAGCAGCAGCACGACGTAAGACGACTCCAAATCTCCAAGCAGCTCATCCACGGCATCCAAGGTCAGCATGTGAAAATTGATAAGCAAATGCCGATTGAACGCGTTAACGGATTTGGTCTGAGCCGCTTTAGCGAGGTTCGCATCCGCATTAAACATTAACTGCGCCTCTGTCGGACGCTGCCTGCTCTCTGTTCCTTCGCCCAGCTCGTAATAGTCAGGGTAGCTGGCTTCCCATTGGATGACGCGGGGATCCGGTTGTTCGAAAATGGCTGCCCAAGCTTTCTTGTCCTCAAGCGGTCCCAAGCCTGGAGCATAGGCAAATTGCTTATACAGCTCTGTCGCCGCTTTAAATTTAAGAAACACGTTTTTTTCTTGAACCCGGTTTCTCAAAACGGCTTCATTATGTGTGCTTCTGGTCTTGATAAAAAACGTGATTTCTTCCTGTAAAAAAGTACGGAATACATGCAGCTTTCGAATGGCGATTTCCATAACTGACCCAGATGTTTCCTGATTGGCGCTATTCAGTTGGGCATATGATTTCCCTAGCTCTAGACTCATACGCAGACGGTTATTTTCCATGATACGATCAACAAGCGTTAATTTATGTTGAAATATTTTTAAATCCTGAGCCGCTTTCCTGAACACCTCGGACCGCTCGGAGCCATCAATGCTTCTTATGAAATAAAAATACACCGATAGATGCTCAAAGTTAATGCGATCTTCGTCAGAAGAAATGTCATGCGCCATCCGGCTATATGTATCTGTTTCATCGTAGCTAGTTGAACTATCTTTAAAACGAACGGGAAACAGCCGATCCAGCAAGCCTAAATCAAACGTAAACTCTTTAAACTCCTCCAGCAGTCTGTCCTTGATTTCAATTAACCGATTCCCCTCGGTATCCGATAAGTTCTCCAGGCGATCCAGCCAAACCGTATCCTCTGAAAACCAAATTTCGTAGCCCTTAAACTTTTCCGTGATAATATCCATGTACTTCTGGACATAAAGCCGATTATCGAAAATATGCTTCATCTGCTCGACGTCAAATACCCGGCTCAGCTCCGAGTAAAGCGCCAGCACAATACGCGCATCGTCGGAATAAGGCAGCAGCCGTTGATGGTCCGCCATACCGAGCGCGTAGTTCAAATCGAGCGCATATTCCCGATACGAACGGCCGCCGGCAGCGCTTGCTTTGCGCTTCACGATGCTTTCGACGAAAAACAAAAAATGAATGATCAGGATCAGATGGTCCTTGGGAATTTTGCGGCTACGATCCGTCAGCTCCAAACGAAGCCGGTCATGGTGGACTTCAATCAGGAGCGGGTGCTCTACCCCCGGCTGCCGTCCATGGGTCAAGGAGTACAAGCTGGATATAAAGACTTGATGCTTCCGCAGCGCGCTGTTTGTTTCAATAATCATGGAAAACAGCTTCTGGTAATAGGCAAGCAGCTGCTCGTAATATTTGCCGGCGGCTTTCTTGGCCTCGTCGCTCTCCGGCTTGACGCCGTCCTGTAGCATCGGCCTGCCCGAATAAAACGCATCGTTGGAATGTAAATAGCTGTAGACAGTAAGCAGACCACGCGGCTTATCGTCAAAAATATGGAAAAACGAGGGCAGAAAAAAATGGGCCTGCTCCTTCCGGTCTGAAAACTGGTACGGCTGCTCGCCGTCCTCAAAAAAACGGCCAATCAGCTCGCGGAGCGTAGCTTGAACCGCCGGGTCACCGAGCTCGCGATCCGTGACCTTGAAGTTCATTTTGGCATCGGCGGTCAGCTTGCGCAGCGCAAATCGGCGCGAATACGGCATAATTTTTTTCAGAAAATCATACACCAGCTCCTGCTGCGACTGCAGCATCGTCCGCGCTTCCACAAAATATTCGTGCATAAATCGTTCGCCCTGCTGCTGCTGCAGCAGCTCGCTCACCAGGTCTTCCTGAAACTTTGTGATGTCCCCCGAAACAAACGTCACAATATTCGGGTAATTCATATATTTCAGCACGACATTTAATACCTCGAAGCAGCGCTTCGGATTCAGATCCACATCGTCGAAGCAAATATAAATCAGATGCTTCCCCTCATCCGAGCCATTCAAGGCGCGAATCAATTCGTCGAAAAACGCCTTGAGCCGCTCACGCAGCTCTAATTCCGAAACAAGCGCTTCCTTTCGCTCCTCCGTGTAGTGGGAAACCCCGGAAAAATGCTCCTCAATCACCTTTTGCGAGCCCTTTTTACGGTAAATATAAAGCTTGAACACTTGATCCCACAGCATGTCGAGCTTCGTTTTTTCCTTAAACAAGCAGCTGTTGAAGGAATCGCCCTGCGAGTCTCTGTGACGGCTCCGCTCCCGGTTGTAGTATCTCGCAATTGCCTCTTTATTGGCATCGACATACGATTTGAAGTTAAGCAGGATGACACCCAGAATGTCGGACGAGTCCTCCAGCATCTCAGGTACGATTATATCCAGAAATACATCCTGCAACAGCTGGCCATCCTTACGACTTTCGTTTTTCAGCTTATGCAGCAAGGTCAGCATGACCGAGCTTTTACCGCTGCCCCGCTCGCCCAGTATGCTGATGACGTTATTATGATCAACCGGCTGATCTTCATTTGGATGCTTCTTCCGGTAAGCGGACAGCTGCTGGGCGGCTTGACGAATTTGCTGTACCTGGTTCAATACCTCCTCCCAGTTGGGCAAAACAATCGCCAGGCTTTCGTCGGAAAGCAATCGTTCGCCAAGCTTAATATTTTGCCCGGCAGAGCTTGTCTCGTTATGGTCGGCCACGTCTGATCTCTCCTCTATACACATCGAATAAGATGAGCAGGGCTTCGTTGCAAAGAATCCTGCGAGTATCCTCATGCGCTTTGAATAAAAACCGGGATGACGCCCAGCAAATGACACCAAAAGCGGCACTCATCGTCGTATACAAGCCTGTTGGGTGACTCGGAACCGCATCAAGAATAATCAGGGAAGCAACGAGCACGCCTGCCAGGTATAAGCCTATTAGCAGGAAAGCAAAGGATATGGACCGGTATAAGATCATTTTGGAGATCAAGATTTGCAGACTTGATTTTGCTTCTTTGCTGACAGCAAGAATGTTGGCCCAGCGATAAAAGACAACCCACTTATTACGCTCCTTCACCTTGGTCCAATCAACCTTATACCAGACGGATAATTTGGTTTCCACACTGGCTTGAAGCTCTTTATTCTCGTCATAGGCTGCCGCCAATCCCTGCTTGCCGCGGAAAAATTGCTGGGAGCACACCGACAGCAGCAAGCCCGTCAGGTAGCATCCCACGATCAGCATAAGCAGCAGGATGCTTTTCTGCTGTAAAACAGCTTTGATTAAAGGATAGCCCGGATTCGTAATCAAAACCGAATGGAACGGCAGCGTCTGGTAAATCACATGAAATACCTCTTGCTTGACAAATATCACGGTGGTCGCCCAAAGGGTCGATACCAGAAAGAAGCCAGGGACAAATAGTCCGATAAAATCATACAAAAAATCCTCAAGCTTTTGCATAAATCCCCCTTAACAGAAAAAATATAGTTCTAAATACTCATCCTAACTCTATCATAAACTATGATTTTTTACATCGTTTAACATTCAAGGAAAGTCACCGCATACCACAATTGAAGCTCAAGGCTCCGGGTAATTTGAGTTAACCGCATTTTACTTCCCGCCACCTCCTCTCTTGCCCGCACGCTCCACCTCCGCTTCGCATAACGTAAACCATGTCCCGTCGCTGCATAGTTGAAAAGCCATTGACCCGACCAGCGGAAAGGCAGGTGAAATCCATGATCAAATTCGAGCACATCCTGAAGGTTCTGTCGGAAAACCGCGATATGCAGCAGATGTTCAAAGATATGGAGCGTCTGGAAAAAGAAATGAGCTCCCTGCGCAAAAGCATGACAACCTTAATCCAAAAGCAAAAGCCCTCGTCCTGACGACCATTGCCTGCTGCTGCGGTTGGCCGCTCAGCCGACCCGCAGAGCAGCTCGGCACAAAGCTGGACAAGTTATCCACCTGTCAGTTTCGGCTTGCAAAGCGGCTTGCAGCCGGTCACTGGACGAATACGTTAAAAACCGATACGATAAGATGAGGCGGCCCGGCCTTGTACAGCACATTGTTGGCCTTACATAAACGGGTAAAATCTACAGATTGAAGGAGAATGGACGAACATGCCTTATTTGGCAAGTACGACTCGATATGAAACGATGCAATACCGCCGTACCGGCAGAAGCGGCTTGAAGCTTCCGGCTGTCTCGCTCGGACTGTGGCATAACTTTGGCGGCGTGGATGTGTACGAGCGCGGTCGCGAGCTGGTGCTGCGCGCATTTGATCTGGGGATTACACATTTCGATCTGGCCAACAACTACGGACCGCCGCCCGGCAGCGCGGAGGAAAGCTTCGGCCGCATGCTGCGCGAGGACCTGCGTCCTTACCGCGACGAGCTGATTATTTCGACCAAAGCGGGCTATTATATGTGGCCGGGACCTTACGGCGAGTGGGGCTCCAAAAAATATCTGGTATCCAGTCTGGATCAAAGCCTGCGGCGCATGGGGCTTGATTATGTTGATATTTTTTACCATCATCGTCCGGACCCGAACACGCCGCTGGAAGAAACGATGCAGGCGCTTGACCTGATCGTGCGTCAAGGCAAGGCGTTGTACGTCGGCCTGTCGAATTACAAGCCGGAGGAAACCCGCAGAGCGTCCGAAATTCTCAAGCAGCTCGGCACGCCTTGCCTCATTCACCAGCCAAGCTATTCCATGCTGAACCGCTGGATTGAGGACGGCTTGCAGGATGTGCTTGATGAAGAGGGCATCGGCTCCATTGTGTTCTCCCCTCTGCAGAAGGGAATTTTGACCGACCGCTACTTGAACGGGATTCCGCAGGATTCGCGGGCAGCCGGCCAAAGCGTGTTCCTGAAGCCGGAGGAATTGACGGACACGGTGATGGCGAAGGTCGCCAAGCTGAACAACATTGCGGCTGAACGCGGACAAAAGCTGTCGCAAATGGCGGTCGCGTGGATTTTGCGCGGCGGACGCGTAACCTCGGCGCTGATCGGCGCGAGTAAAGTAAGCCAGATCGAGGACGCCGTCGGCGCACTCGCCAAGCTGGACTTCTCCGACCAGGAGCTGGCGGAGATTGAAGCGGTGCTGCAGTCATAGAAGCAGCAGCGAACCGGCAAGGACGGCGGCGTCATGGCCGCCGTCCTTGCCGTCTAAGGCGGGAGGCGAGCTTCCTTCGCCAGCCGCCATATATGCCGCCGCCCATGGAGGCGGCGTAAACAAGCAAAAACCGTCCGGCCGCCTGAAAGGCCGGACGGTTTTTGCTTAAACCGGGATCAATTCGGCTTTAATTAAGCCGTTGCGGATACCGTCTTCATCGACATGCGTAGTCACATAGTCGGCATACGGCAGCAGCTCCTCGTGCGAGTTGCCCATCGCGATGCCCAAGCCTACGTAGGCCAGCATTTCCTTATCGTTCAGCCCATCGCCGAAGGCTACGGCTTCCTCCGGCGTCAGGCCAACCTGTTCCAGCAACGCAGCAATGCCTTGAGCCTTCGAGCCGCCGGCAGGCAGCACATCCATCGCCTGCGGATGCCAGCGAATCAGACTGAACTCGGACAGCAGCTCGCCGTAAAGATGCTCGTCTCCGCTTTCGCAATGGAGGAATACCTGATAGATGTCATCGGTCTTCCAGAAATCAGGATTGTAACCCGGCAGCTCAACCTTGAGCGACGAAACCGCTTCAATGACAAACGGATGGGCCTCGGTATCGGAAAAGAAGGCGTGCTCCCCTTCAAATACGAGCGAATGGCCGTGCTTGGCAGCCAACGCGACCAATCCCTCCAAGCTTTGCTTGGTGATAATGCGTCTGTATAGCGGCTCGCCCCGGTAAACCGCATACCCCCCGTTCAGGCATACATACGAATCAATGCCGAGGCTTTCGGCCAAATGCTTGATGAAATACGGCGCCCGGCCCGTCGCAATGACCGGCTCGACCCCGCTTGCCTTCAATTGCTGAATCGCAGTGACTGTGCTTGCCGGAATTTGCTTATCTTCATTGACCAATGTACCATCAATATCAAAAAACACAATCCTATACCCCATACAGCGCTCCAGCTCCTCATCTATTCTATTTCTATTTAAATTTTATAGCTTTCGTCTGCTTTCGACAACCATGAAGGTTCGTTTCCTTTTTTTAATCAAAGATTAGACGCTGCGGAAACGATCCGGTCGAACTTCCATGACCCGTGCTCGCAGATGAGCACATACCGGGCACGGCTGGACGTCTCGTTATCGAAGGTTCTTATTACGTCCAGCTCCATCGCTCCGTCCTCGCGCCAGTTGTACGCTTCCACCTCGTATTGCACCAGCCGCGGCTTGTCGCGCTCCTGCTGCAGCCTGGCCAGCATGTCCTCCGGCGAAACATCTGCTATGGACTCAGCGGGATAGCGTGCCGTGTACATGCTGACAATAAACGCATCTGTCACCAGCCCGCGCAAGCTAGCCACATCGTTAAACTGCTGCATATAACGAAGCACCGTTTGCCGCAGCGCAGGCTCCGCCGCCGGTATGGTCTCGGCAGCCTGCTGGCGGACAACGGACTGCACTCCGCGGGTGATCAGCAGCAGCATAACCACAAACACAACAACGGAGCCAATGCCAAGCAGATGCGGGAGCAGCACCAGCAGCGCTTCCGGCAGCCGTTCGCCGGCTCGTTTTTCGAGCATCCCCATAAGTCTTTCTCCAAGCAACGCGACATACAGCGCGGGAATCCAGCCGAGCAGCAGGTTTCCCCGGCGCTCATCCGCGCGGCCGATGAATTTGCCAAGCGTGCCGAACAGATTGGCAATCCCCCATAGCTGAATAAGCGGCAGCAACCGCAGCACCGCCCCCAGCGGCGATACCGGATACACAGCAAAAAATCGTTGCTCGGCTAGCTTTCGCACGTCCATATGCAGCAGCACGAGCCATACCAGAAATAATACGCTCGCCATGATATACAGCACATAATCGGCTACGTTGATAAACTCCTCCGCGTGCACAAGCCTCTCCATGTAAACGTCTTCCCATCGCATATAAATCAAGGTTGCCGCTCCGGACAAAACAGCCAGACCAAGCTCCACCGCCAAAAACATCAGCAGAATGCGACCGACAAACTGCGATTTACTTGCTTCCATCGTCTCCCCCTCCTCTAGCTTCCCTACAGCTTCAAAGCTTGAAGTGCTTGTACAGCTTCATCCAGCGTGCCGATCGGGAGAACGGTCAGCTCCAGCCCGTACGCCTGCACCGTCTGCAGCGCCTCCTCCTGATTCGTCAGCCCCGAGTCGCCGGAACGGTAGCTGCTGGACGGCACGAGAAAATAATCGACGCCTTGCCTGTCAGCCGTCAGCACCTTCTCGCGCACACCGCCTACAGGACCGACCCGCCGATCCGCCTCCATCGTGCCTGTTCCTGCAATGCGCAGCTTGCCGTCAGAGGAGAAATCCACCTGCTCCCGCTCCTCGTACAAGCCAAGCGCGATCATCAGCCCGAAGGAGTCACCGTAGTATTGCTTACTTTTCTCGGCCAACTCGCGGACCCGTTCGGCTTGCTCCGTCTCCGCCAGCGGAGCCGTCGGCGAGCTGACCGCAACAGCGTGCTCCAGTGTCGCCTGACGGCTGTCTGCTTCTTCCTCAAGCTCCTCGTCCGCAAGCTCCAGCTCCCATTCCTCTACCGGCTCGAACCGAATCCGGTCGCCAAACTCGCGGGACAGCTTATATTTCTCGACCCACGTTTCGGTGTAACCGCTTTTTAAATAAACAAAGGATACATGCCCCTTAATGCCAAGCCGACTGACCGGTACAACGCCTCCCTCTGCTGTGTACGTGTAGTACACAGGGACCGTCGTCGCAAACGCAATGCCGAATGGAATCAACAGCAGCAAAAAACCGATGATCCATTCCGGTCTGATCTTATTTTTCCTGAGCCGCAGCTCTGCTGCCATAGTGACCACCCCGACGACCTATTTCTGTAAGCTGGTAAAGATTCCTCTCTACGGCTAACCCAAGCCCGTTCTGTGCTCCAAATGTTTCTATCTTACCTAGTTTTTCGCAACCCGTAAACGATTTTCTTTACAAAAAAAATCGCCGCACCCAGCTGTAAAAGCTGAATCGGCGATCCGTGTCTACGAAATTATCGAGGCAAAGCTTACTTGAACACCTTCAGGCGCTCATCAACAGGCTTGAATTCTTTATCTCCAGGAGCCGCCGTCGGCTTGCCGAATACAAGCTGAGCGACGAGCGACCAGTTTTCCGGCAGCTGCCACTCCGACTTGACCTGCTCATCAATCAGCGGGTTGTAGTGCTGCAGATTGGCGCCCAGCCCTTCGCTTTCCAGCGCTGTCCAGAGAACAAACTGATGCATCGCGCTTGTATGCTGCGCCCAAACCGGGAACCGGTCCTGATAGGTAGCAAACGCGGCTTGCAATCCTTGAATAACCGACTCGTCCTCGAAAAACAAAATCGTGCCGTACGCGCCGCGGAAGCCGTTCATTCTTTGCTGCGTGGATTCGAACTGATCGGCCGGTACGATGGCTTTCAGCACCGAGGTTGTAATATCCCAAAGCTTGTCATGCTGTTCGCCGAGCAGCAGCACCAGGCGGCTGCTTTGCGAGTTAAAAGAGGATGGCGTATGCTTGATCGCTTCTTCGACGATTTCCTGAATTCTTTCGTCTGAAATCGTGGATTCCTTGCTCAACGTGTAAATGCTGCGTCTGCCTTTTACGGCTGTCCAGAATTCCGTAGCCATTGTCCGATTCCTCCAATAATGTCAATGTCATCGTCTTTCCCGTTCAGTATACCTAATCAGCTAACAAAAATAAAGTAAAATATTTTTTAACACCAACTTACTTAAGTTGTAACCATTTGTTCACAAATGCCGATCCGGTTTACCTTTTTATTTGCTCCGACATGGTTCAACACGACCAAGGTCCAGCTGCCAAACTAAACCACCGGCGGTTATGGTATCCCCTGATCTTCGGTACACTATTCAAGTAAACGACACATCCAATTAAGTTCGGTAAGGAGCAATGCTGATGGAATGGATCACGACCCTGTCTGAGCAATACGGCTACCTCGTTTTGGTGCTCGGTTTATTCGCCGAATCACTGGCGCTTCCATTTCCCGGGGAATTAGCAATGGCAGTCAGCGGCCATCTGGCCGCGCTCGGCAGCCTGCAGCTGACGCTGGTCATGCTTTATTCCTATGCCGGCGCTCTGGCAGGTACGATTTTGACGTACGGCTTGGGCTACAAGCTGGGGACGCCATTTTTCGAGAAATACGGCAAATTTGTGCTGCTGCATCCGGAACGGCTTCGTCACCTGTCCGGCTGGTTCGACAAATACGGGGACAAGCTGATTTTGGTCAGCTATTTCGCTCCGGGCTTGCGGCATTTTACCGGCTACATATCCGGCATGCTGCGTATTCGCTTTACGACACTGCTTGTGTACAACGGCCTGGGCGGCGCGGTATGGGTGGCAGGTTATGTCATGCTCGGCAAGCTGTTTGGCTATAGGATCGTCGAGCTGCTGCACCTGATCTCCCGTTATTCCGCCTTTGCCGTCGCTGCACTTGTTGTCCTGCTGATCGCCGCGCTGCTTGTCAAACGGAATAAAACCGTCATTGCCCGCTGGCTTGGCCGCCAAATTTAAGACTTTACGGCGTCAATAAACCAGATACGTTGCAAAACAGCCGCAATTCCCGTAAAATGAGAACTGATGTTCCACATTATTCCGGGAGGTATCGACAACATTGCTTCAACCGACACATGGCGCTGCAGGCGTGCTTGCTGCGGAGCTTGCCCTCGTCCATTTTCAAATTCCGTTATTGTCTTGGGAAGGGGCTGCGGGCGTCCTGATCGGCTGTCTGGCAGGTCCATTGGCTGATATTGACAAGCAAGGCTCCATTATGGCGAAAGTGTTTTTTCCCGTCTCAACCGTACTCCGCTGGATGAAAGTCCGGCATCGCACCGTTACTCACTCGTTTGCATGCCTGGCGGCATTAGGCTTCCTGCTTATCCCGCTTTCCCCGCTGTATGCGTGGGTATTTTTGGCCGCTTACGCCTCGCATCCGTTGATTGACTTGTTGAATGAGCAAGGCGTGCAGCTGTTCTGGCCGTTCAGGCTCAAGGTACGGCTGCTGCCCCGCTTCCTCGCGGTCGACACCGGCTCGACGGCCGAGGTCATCTTCCGCTGGCTGCTGATCGCGATCTGCGCCTGGTTTCCGCTGCAGGAGGCGGGACTGGTTGCCCTATTTCCGAACTGACGCCACACCTGCCAGGACGGCAGTTCCGAGCAATCCGGCTGCAAAGCCTCCGGCATGCCCGTACAGATCGACCTGCGGAATAACTAACGAGTAGACGAGACCGACGATGACAATCGTCCGTACCGTCTGCTTCGTCCGGTTATCGATCAGATCCTTGCGGAATACGGACAGAAACAAATAGCTGGCATACACTCCGTACACCGCACCGGACGCTCCGCCGCTCAAATAAGGTTCATCCTGCAGCCAGGCGCTGACGACATTGCCGCCGATTCCGCTGAACAAATACAAAGCCGCGTATCGCAAGCGGCCCAGCAGCCGCTCCAGCGGCGCTGCAAATACATACATCGCAAAGCTGTTAAACAGCAGATGCTCGAACCCGATATGGACAAACATCGCCGTTACATAACGCCACAGCTCCGGCTGGAAGCCGGGAATGCCGTACATCGCGCCAAACTGCAGCAGCGTTCCATTGTCCTTCGAGGAGCCGGTTAGCTCCATCGCCGCCCAGACCAGCAGCTGAATGACGATCAGAGTCGTTGTAATCGGATATAAGGTGACATATTGCTTCAAGCTCTCGCGTCTGGCGAACATGCTGCTCCCCCCTCTGCTCCCCTTCGGGCTTACCTCTCCATTATACGTGCTGCCGCCCGGCAAAATCCACGCTGCATGGTCTGTGCAGGGAGGGCAGCCAAGCAGCCCAAATCCAAAAAGACCCGTAAACCGCCAACCGCTCGACGTTTCACAGGTCTTATTTGTATAGGTACTCATTGGCGGACAACCCGTCGCTTGTGCAGCCGCCGCCAGACAAACCAGATCGCCGGCCTAGTATTACGTCGGGCCGCTTTCCGTCAGATCGCCGGCCTAGTATTCGGCTGGTCCGCTTTCCCGCAGCGCCCACTTGCCGCCGCTTTCCGTCAGCTCCAGAAAATGCGGCCGCTCGTTCGGCGTTTTGTTCGGCGAATGAATCGCCAGCAGCAGCAGGCCGTCGAAGGCGCGGAATACCATCGCATGCCCGCCGTCATTGCGGAATAGCGCCTCCGGCTCCTGCACCCAGGGGCCAAGCACACTCCCGGTTAACGAGCGGGCCATGCCAAGCGCATACCGGTTGTCAATAAAGCTCGCCCATAACATGACAAGCGTTCCGTCTTCGCTGTGGAACAAATACGGTCCATCTGTCACATAGTTCAGCTGGTCCTTGTAGCGCTCCGACACAAACGGGGTCGCCCACGGCGCTTCCGACGCGCTGAACAGCAGCTGCGGCTCGCCTTCAGCACGGCTCAGGTCGGCGGACAGCCGAACCGCACAAATTTGCCCGTCACCCACCTGCTGCCATTCATGGCAAAATACCATCCACGGGTCGCCAGCCTCGTCGACATATAAGGTGCCATCCAGCGAGCTCCACGCCTCTGGCGTTACCGGCTGCTCGCTATGCGGCTCAAACGGGCCGGTCAGCCGGTCCGCAGCAAGCACGGCGGTACCGAGCAGCCCGTTATCCTTGCGCCGAAACGTTGCAAACATATAGTAGCGCCCGCCGTAGGCATATACCTCCGGCGCCCAGAAATTTTGCTCCGCATAAAAATTTGCGCCCGGACGGAAGGCCGGATACGGCCCCTCCCAGTGCTTCAGATCCGTTCCGATATACAAATCGAAGCCCGTACCCTGCCCCCAAATATTCGCATCCGTGCTGCCGAACAAGTAATAGCTGCCTTCGGCTTCGACCGGCAGTACAAACGGATCGCGGATTTGCAGGTCCGCATTGGCGACAAGCCCCTTCCGGTCCGCCTGACTAGACAGCCCGGGATGCGACACAGACTGACCTGACCCGGCTAACGGCTCCGACGGAGCCGTATGCTCATGATTCATGACCCTCACTCCTTCAGGCTACGTGTTGTCGTAATCTCGCTTGCAAACCTGATCCGCAGCGCGGCTGCAAGCAGCAAGCAGGTCTACCTATAGGTCGGCGCAACGACGCCGATCCGACTGACCGACTTGGCCGCTGCCAAATGAGCCGTCACCTCGACGCGCTCATTGCCGCTGACCGCTACCGCCAGCTCGCGTCCGCCCATACGGACCGCGCCTTCCACGGTTCCGGTCCGCAAGCCGATCAGCGCCAGCAGCTCGCCTTCGCGGCTCGTGACCGCCCGCAGCCCGTGCGGAAACTCCAGATGCAGCTCACCGTTGCGATACACGGTAGAGAGCAGCTCCGTATTCACCAGCTCATAGGTGATCCCGTCCACAGTCCGGCTGTAGGCTGTGCCGTCGGCAATCGTCTGTCCATGGTCGAACGGATACGGCAGCAAGCCTGTGAACCACAGCTCGCCTTCGGGGCGCGGCATAATGCCGCACAGCCGTTCCACGTAATCGAGCATGCACAAAATGGCCGGCGAATACGACTCCGTAAAGCCTTCCTCACCCGTCCACGGACTGATGCACTGACCGAAGCGGGTCATTATGTGGAACACCGCCATCAGCGGCTGCAGCACCCAGGTCAGCTCCACGTACCGTCCGTGATGCTCGAACGCATGCGGCGCGCGAATCAGGCTCAAGAAATTCGACGCTCCGGCCCATGTGTTATAGCTCGAAAACGGATCGAAGCGCGGATCGTCCATCGCAATCGACGTAAACGGGAAGCGAGCGAAAAATTTCCGCGTATTCAGCAAATACCGGCGCAGCGCCTCATCGAAAAATGCGCGGTCGCCGACCTCGCAAGCCATCACCCGCAGCAGCACATCCGATTGTACGCGTACATGCGCGTCGTTTTTATCCAGATCGTAGAAAAAATGCTCCGCCTCATCGAAGCAGCAGCGGAACAGGCTATCCAGGCTGGACGCCGCCTTCTCGCGCCAGTCTGCGCCGCCTTCGCCCAGCTCCTCGGCGATCCGGGCCAGGTACAGCCGCTGCACATACACATTGGCCGTCAAGTCCGGCGCCACAAACGGCAAAATCGGCGAGTCGGGGTAACATAACCGCGGGTCGCCCTTGTGCGGCGTATCCGGCACATGCCAGAAGCGCGGCGACAAGTCATGGCCGGTGTCGAAGGTGCAAAAGGCTTCCACGCCACCGGTGCCGCGCGTATTCCGGTACGTGCTCAGCCAGTCGTCATACCGCTGCATCGCGCTGTACATTTTACCGAGAAAGCTGCGGTCCTCGCCGTTCAGCCTGTAGTGGTTCCAGACGCTGCGGGCAAGCGGGGTCACCAGCTGAATTTGCCGGTACGCCGGGCCGTCTGCGGTCAGCTTGTACGGCATCAGCCCGTCCGCTAGCTGGTAGTCCGCAAACAGCTCATACGTCGCCTTCGACACCTCCGGCATAAACCGCGACAGCAGCTCGGCATTGATCGTGCCGGTGCTTTCCAGCCAGCAGCCGGGATAGACGCCGCCCTCATGCAAAATGGGCCGCTCCCCGCCGGTCGGCACGATACAATCCAGCAGCTTGCGCAGCGCGGAATCGTATACCTGCTCAATTTGCTCCGAGGAGGCCGCAAATTTCACACCTGCATGCAGCCACTGCTCCAGCACCGGACCATCCGACGCCTTCTGAAGCGCTCCGATCCGCTCGCTGACCTTCACATTACGCAGCTTGTCCAGCAATTGCTCTCTCATCCCGATCCCGTCTCCCTCTTGATACGCTTCCGGCCGACGCGAAGCAGACTGCCAGCGCAGCCTGCTTCGTCCCTCCGACCCGCCGTCTATTTGTTGTTATTAAATATTTTCACCGTACCGTTATAGAAATCCTCTACGCCCTTTTTCACGTCTTTTTTACCGAAGCCGATTTCCTGCACCGTTGTTTCAAACAGCTTGGAATATTCCGTGTAGCCCGGAGGGTTGTAGCTGATCGCAAACGGCTCCTTGTTCGTCGCGGCCGATACGCGGCTCGTGTAATCGTAGATAACCTTTTCCGCCTCGTTGGCGCTTTCCTTGAGCAGCTCGCGCATTTTGGATGTAACCGGTACGCCGCGGTCATTGCCGAGAATTTTGGCGGCATCCGGATCATTGATCCAGTAGTTCATCAGCAGGGCGACTTCCTTCGGATGCTTTGTTTTGTTGTAGCCGGACAAGCCTTGGCTGGATTCAAATACGACGCCCGTCCCCTTCGGACCACGCGGCAGCTGCACAAGCGCCAGCTTATCCGGAATCAGATTCTGGTGCGCCACAAGCTGATTGGAGGCAATCAGACTCATCGCAACCTTGCCGGTCACCAGCAGTGATTTACTCGTATCGGTTGGCGGGTTGGACACCTGAAGCGCAGGGGTGACGACACCTCCGGCTTTACTCATGCTGTCCCACAGCGTAAACCATTCCTCGGCGTCCTTCTGCTCGAAGCCCAGCTTGGCGTTCTCCATATCATAGAGCTGCTTGCCCCGCTGCTTCAGGTAAATATCCATGCCGTCGACCGTAAAGTTATAAGTGCCGAACACGTCCTTGCCCAGCTTCTCGGTTATTTCCTTGCTGATCCGCCCGTAATCCTCCCAAGACCAGCCGTCCTGCGGAACCGGCAAACCAGCCTTCTTGAACAGCTCCGTATTGACGACGATTCCGCGCGCATTCGCGCCGGCCGAAATATGCAGCAGCTTGCTCTTGAGCGTGCCGTATTGGATCATCGACTTATCCATATCGGCCAGGTTCAGCTCTTTGCCGACATAAGGGTCCAGCTCCAGCAGCACGCCTTTGTTGGCATAATCGACAACGTTGCCGCCGAGGAAAAAGACGTCCGGAGCCGTGCCGGAGGCGAGCTGCGTATTCAGCTTGTCGAAGTATCCCGAGCTTGGCGCAAATTCACCGACAACCTTAATGTTCGGGTTTTTCTCTTCGAATTTGCGCAGCGCCTCATTCGTCCGGTCCGCCCGCTTCTGATCGCCCCACCACATGATGCGCAGCTCAACCTTCTCGCCTTCCTTCGTGCCGGAGCCTGCCCCCTGAGAGGCGCCTGTGCCTGTTCCCGTGCCGCCGGCGCAAGCCGTCGTCACCGTCATCAGCACCGCAAGTGTCGTACCCGCAATCGCTTTGCTTGTCATCCGAAATGGTTTCATCGTGAATCTCCCCCTGGTTTGGAATCATGGTTTACTTCAAGCCGGTCGTCGCGATGCCTTCAAGGAAATATTTCTGGAAGGTCAGGAACACGGTCATAATCGGCGTCAGCGACAGGACCGACATCGCGAGCAGCGCACCCCAGTCGGATTCGCCGGAAGGATCGAACAGCGAGCGAATCCCGAGCTGCACCGTAAACAGCTTGATGTTATTCAAGTAAATCATCTGCGAGAAAAAATCATCCCACGTCCAGATGAACGTAAAGATCGCCGTTGTAATGAGCGCCGGAACAAGCAGCGGCAGCATGATGCGGAAATAAATTTGCCCGTAGCCGCAGCCGTCGATTGTTGCGCTTTCGTCCAGCTCCTTGGGAATGCCGCGAATAAACTGCACCATCAGCAAAATAAAGAAGGAGTCATGGGCCAGCCATTTTGGAATAATGAGCGGCAAATACGTGTTGATCCACTCAAATTTGTTAAAGATGACGTATTGCGGCACCAGCGTAACATGGTAAGGCAGCATAATCGTCACCAGCATCAGGCTGAACCACAGCTTTTTGAACCGGAAGTTCAGTCTGGCGAAGGCAAATGCGGCAAGCGAGCACGTCACAATATTGCCGAGCACCGACATGATCGAAATTTGCGCCGAGTTCAGGAAAAACCGCCCGAATGACGTGCCCTGCAGCCCTTTCCAGCCGTTCAAATAGTTATCCAGCGTGATTTGCTTCGGCCACAGGCTCGTATCCGAGAAAATGAGCTGGTTTGGCTTGAACGAGCTGCTGAGCAGCCACAGCACCGGGTACAGCATCAGCAGTCCGAACCCGATAATAATGGCATGCTTGAGCAGTCCGGCTGCACGCCGCCTGTCAGACGGCCGACTGGTCGCTGCACGCAGCGCCGCTCCTGATTGCACCTTCATAGCGTTACCCCCTTTCATCTTTTCCGTCGCCGTAAAATACCCAATACTTCGAGGTCAGGAAAACGATCGAGGTCATCGCGCCGATGACGACAAGCATAATCCAGGCGAGCGCCGCCGCATACCCCATGTCGAAGAAGGAGAAGCCTTTCAAATACAGGTACAGCGTGTAAAACATCGTCGAATCGACCGGACCGCCGCGGCCGTCGCCGATCACGAAGCCGGGCGTAAACACCTGGAACGAATTGATCACGCTCATCACCAGATTGAAAAACAGGACCGGCGTCAGCAGCGGCAGCGTAATGCTGAAAAACTGCCTGACCTTGCCCGCGCCATCCACCTGCGACGCTTCGTACAAATCGGCAGGCACTTGCTTTAACCCCGCCAGGAAAATAACCATCGCCGAGCCGAATTGCCAGACGGCCAACGTAATGATGGTGGACAGGATGTAATCGGGATGGGCAACCCAGGCTGGACCCTGAATGCCAAACCAGCCGAGAAACTGGTTGAAAATGCCGTCGCCGTCGAAAATTTTCCGCCAGACGATCGCAATCGCCACGCTGCCGCCGAGCAGAGACGGGATGTAGTATACCGTCCGGTAGACGCCGAGCGCGCGAATCCCTTTGTTCAGCGCCATCGCCACAAGCAGGGCGAATACGAGACGCAGCGGCACCGACAGCAGCGCGAACTGGAACGTAAGCCCCATCGAATGGTAAAACGATGCGTCCTCTGTAAAGATACTCTTGTAGTTGTCCAGACCTAGCCAGCGAGGCGGGTTCAGCAGGTTGAACTTGGTCATCGACAAGTACAGAGAACCGAGCATCGGACCTAATGTAAGCCCGAAGAAGCCGAGCAGCCAGGGCAGTAGAAACAAATAAGCCGTGCGATTTTGCTGCCCTAAGGCAGGTTTGCGTAATGCAGACATAACAAAGCCCCTCCTCCTCTAATGATCCGTTCCGTGCAGGCACGGTAAGCTTGTAAGATCATCATACGGATTTGGGGCATCGCTTTGAATGCTATTTCTTCGGGTCTTCAGTTGTTATTTTTTCAGGTAAGCGGCTCTGCCGGTAATCCGAAGGCGTAATGCCGTATACCCGCTTGAACCGGGAGCTGAAGTAGCTCGCATTGGAGAAGCCTGTCAGCTCCGCGATATCCCACAGCCCAAGCATCGTTTCCTCCAGCAGCTGCACCGCCTTCGCCATCCGTACATCGGTGAGGTATTGGATAAACGTTTTTCCGGCCTTTGCCTTGAAAATTTCCGAGAAATACGACGAATTGTAGTTAAAGCGTTCCGCGAGCATCGTCAGGTTCAAGTCGGCCATATAGTTGTCGCGGATAAATTGCTCGGCAGCCTGAATGAGGCTGTAGTCGGCGTCGGCCGATTCCGCAGCCGCGCTGCGCACGGCTTTGGCAGCAAGCCGGACCAGAAACTGCTCCGCCTTCTCCACCGTATCGAAGGCCCAAACCTGCTCCGGCTGCAGCCAGAGCTGCTCCCGGCTATCCAACGCGACGCCGGCGGCATACGCCCGTTCGTCCAGCAGCAAATACAGCTGGAAGATCAGCTTCACGAAGCGTTCCTGCGAGCTGTGAAACGCTTCAAGAAGCTCCTTGCGCAGCGTCTGCTCGAAGGCCGCCAGCTCGCCCCGCGCCAAATAGCGCTGCAATAAGCGCGATATCTCCTCGCTCAGCCCACTGTCCGGACCGGACCCGGCCGACGCCTGGTCGCCGTACCGCTGCTCGCTGCACCGCCTGTTCCAGTCAAGCAGCGCGGACCTATAGCCGTCCTTCCATTGCTTGAGCCCTGTTACCGGGCGGCCGATGCCGAGGAGCGGGCTGAAGCCGAGATGCCCGGTCACGGCTGTATTCAGCGTGGCCGCAAATACGTCCGCGGCTTGCCCTGAGCCGGGGACAAGCACGTGCATCAGCCCGGCGTAGCTGGCGTCGCGGAACGCCTGCGGCTGTCCGGGCAATTCAGCCGCTAGCTCGCGGAACACCAGCTCGAAGGGCAGCCGCAGCTTGTCGGGCGACCGCTCATGAGCAGCGGATAGCGACCGGTGCTCCAGAAAACCGGCCGTTACAAACCGGACCTCCTCCTCGGCCCAGCCATCCAGCTGAAAGCGTCTGGCCTGCTCGCGAATCGAGCGCTCCGAGCCAAGCTCCTCCTTCACCAGATGCACAAGGAACCGCTCCCGCATCTCCTTGTAATACTCCGACAGCCGCCACTGCAGCATCGCCTGCTGGTCCACCTCGCGCCGCTCCTCGTCCAGCTCGCGGACAACGGCGGCAAGCGCTTCTGTCAGCTCGTCCCGCGATACAGGCTTCAGCAAATAATTTCGCGCCTGATGGCGGATCGCCGCCTTCGCGTAGTGAAAATCCTCATAGCCGGTAATGACAAGCAGCCGCAGCGTTGGATGCTGCTCCTGGCACAGCTCCATAAACGACACGCCGTTCATCACCGGCATATTCATATCCGTCAGCACCAGCTCTGCGGGGTGCTGGGCGAGCCATTCCAAGGCGGCGGAGCCGTTGTCCGCCTCTCCTGCAATTTCCAGGCCAAGCGCCTCCCAGTCGGCCTTGAGCCGCAGCCCTTGCCGGATTTCCGGCTCATCATCCACGATCAGTACGCGATACATCGGCATGTCCTCCTTGTGCAGGCAATATAAGCGTGATGCAGGTTCCTTCCTCCGGCGACGAGCGAACCTCGAAAGCGAATAAATCGCCGTAATACAGCTGGCAGCGGGCAAGCACGTTGCGCAGGCCAATTTGCCGGGAGCGGCTATCGAGAATTTGCGCGAATTGCGCCGACAGCGACTCCGCCTGCAATTGCTGCGCCAGCTCCGGCGGCATGCCCGGACCTTGGTCGGATACGGCCAGATGAAGCCGGCCCTGCGTTTGCCAGGCCCGGATGCCGACCTGCGCCTCCGGATGCTCGCGGAAGCTGTATTTGACCGCGTTTTCAATCAGCGGCTGCAAAATAAACTTCGGAATCATCTGCCGTCCGACGCCCGGCTCCGCTTCCACCGCAATGTCGAGCCGTCCGGCGAAGCGGACCCGCAAAATCGACACGTAATGCCGCACGTAAGCCAGCTCCTCCTCCAGCAAAATGAGATCGTCGCTGCTCCGCAGCGAAAAGCGCATCATTTTGCCGAGCGATTCGACTACGCTGACCGTATCCTGCGTCCGCTTCTGCATCGCCAGGCTGCTGAGCAGCTCCAGCGTATTAAACAGAAAATGGGGATTTATCTGCATCAGCAGCGCCTTGTATTCCGCCTGCTGGCGGAGCAGCTTCAGCTCAAACTCCGTCTGGATATGCTGCCTGAGCCGGCTGACCATATTGCGGAAGGCGGCGGTCACATACCCGACCTCGTTGCGCACCTTCGCCTCCGCCGGAATCCGGCTTTCGGCCCCGTCGAAATCACCCATTTGCACATACTTCATAGCTGATGCCAGCCGCGAGAGCGGCCGCGAAATGCCCGAGGACAGCCAGGTCGCCATCCCGATGGCCCCGACCAGCAGCACGGAGGCTACGACCAGCATCGTCGTCCGCAGCTTGTACAGCTTGCCGTACAAATCCGCCTCCGGCACGAGACCGACCAGCAGCCAATTGCTTTGCTTGAGCTTCTTGTAGACAAGCACATCCCGCTCGCCTTTTGCATTGGCCACATACAGCACGCCTTGCTGGAGCGGCTGGCTGCGGATCGCCGCCACCTGCCTGGCCGCTTCCGGGTGCGCAGCAAACTCCGGCTGGTTCAGGATGGACTCCCCTTGCCCATCCAGCAGAAAAATCGTCCCTGTCTCGCCCAGATGAATCCGGTTCAGCGGCTCCAGAAAAAAATCGGCCCGCACATTAATTTTCATCAGGCTGCGCGCTTGCGACGGCTCAAACGTCCCGATCGGCAGCAGCAGACTGACCACATCAAACGGCTTGGAGCGCTGCAGCTCCACAGGGTCCTGATGCGCCGACACCCACTGGACGCCGTCCGCAAAAAAATTCGTATACCAGGACGATTGCCAGAAGGAAGCGTCGCTGCGCATCTGATTATCTCCGGTAATCCACAGCCCGTCCTGGCGGTACAGCACCACCGAGGACACGATTGAATAGCTGTTGGTCGTTCGCGTCAGAAACTGGCTGAGCTGAATGTTGGCCAGCGTCTTCTCCCCGACCGGCAAAGCCGGGTCGGACAACGCATTATCCCACGTCTTGGTCATGTCGCTGTTGAACACAATGGACGATAGATCATACATTTGCACCAGCCCCATGTGAACAAAGGAACCGTATTCCTCCATCTTCTCATACGCGGACGATTCGATATAAGACGAAATGATCGAACGCGATTCCGTAAAAAACAGCACGGACATCGTGCCAAACGATACAAGCAGCAGCGTCACAAACAAGACGATCAGCCGCCTTTTCAGCGAATACAGCAATGAGGCCGCCCCCTTCCGTAACCCTCGCGCAGGATGCGCTGCAACGGCGTACATACACCCCTCCATCTAACGCCGGACAGGCCGGCTTTGTCAACCTGCAATCCGCAAGTCAAGCGAGACAACGGCAAAAAAGCCCTGTCTCCGGCAGGAGCAGGGCGCTGCGAGCGGCCTCAGACACCGGAGGTGTCCAGGTTCAGGTCCGGGAAGGAATCCTGCACAAAACGAATCCACGCCCTGGCCGCATGCGACAAGTACGCGTCGCGCCGCCAGATCAGCGCCAGATGCCACGGCATGACCGGCTGCACAAGCTGAATCTGGGCGGCATGCGCCGGATCAAGCGCTTCACACATCGTTTCCGGCAGCAGCGACACGCCTAGACCGGACGCCACCATCTCCCGGATAAAATCCCACTGCGAGCTTTCATACCGCACATTCGGCCGGAAGCCGACCCGCTCGCATTCGTCGATGATCATATCATGCAGCGCGAATCCTTCGCGGAATAAAATAAACGGCTCCGGCTCCAGCTCATGCAGCGCCACCTCGGTCCGCCCGGCCAGCCGATGCTGCGGGTGTACGATCAGCTTCAGCTTGCGTTTAATAATCGGGTGAACGGCAAATTTCTGCTCATCGGTCGGCAGCACGCTGACGCCCATATCCAGATTGCCTGCCGCTACCTCGCGTTCAATTTTCCGGGCGCCATCTTCAACCATCCGGATCGTCAAACCGGGATAATGCTGGTGGAAACGGCTCATCACCCCGGCGAAAAAGCTGGAGCCGGCCATCGGCGGCAGGCCGATCCGAATCAGGCCTTTGCTTAGCCCGGTCAAGTCCTTCAGCTCCCGGTCAAGGTTATCGAACGCTTGCAAAATTACCCGGCCCTGCTCGCATACAAGCGCTCCGGCATCCGTCACCTCCACCTGCTTGCCGATGCGGATGAACAGATCGACCCCCAGCTCCTGCTCCAGCTTGCGGATCATCTTGCTCAAGGTCGGCTGCGTAATATGCAGCGCCTCGGCCGCCTTGGTGAAGCTGCGCCAGCGGGCAAGCGCGGTCACATATTGCAAATCGCGAAGTTCCATACGGCCCTAACGCCCCTTTTTATCATAGACAAACGGCATGAAAATGATGAATATGATTCATTTTACCAATACCAATCCCCGCTGTATACTTGCGATAGAAAGGAAGTCATCGGTATGAATACCGCTCTGAAAGGTTGGCTGCAAGTCGTTGGCTTCATCCTCATCTCCACCTTGATGAACGCGCTGGCAGGCTGGCTGCGGCTCCCGATTCCGGGCAGCCTGCTTGGTCTGGCGCTTGTGTTTCTGCTGCTGCAGCTCAAGCTGATCAAGCTGGCCTGGATTGATCTCGGAGCGAAATGGCTGCTTGCGGAAATGCTGCTGTTTTTCATTCCGCCTGCGGCCGGGATGATTCAATATCAATCGCTGCTGCTCGAAAGCGGCTTGCGTATTTTGCTTGTTGTCCTCGGCAGCACGGTGCTTGTCATGATCTGCGCCGGTCTTCTGACCGAGCGGATCGCTACCAAACAGGAAAGAAGGCGGTTCTAAATGCTGTTTGCAGCCTGCCTGATCGGTACGCTTGTTATCTACCTAGCAGTCAAATGGCTGTACCGGGCCCGCCCGATGACGCTGCTGTCTCCGCTGCTGGTTGCTCCGGCGCTGATCGTAGCCAGCCTGCTGTACGCAAAAATCCCCTATGCAACTTATGAAGCCGCAACCTCGGGGATCAGCGGGATGATTGGCCCGGCTACGGTGGCAATGGCCGTCCCCTTGTACAAAAACTGGCCTGTGCTCAAAAAGCACGCGCTTGCCATTAGCGTCAGCGTGCTCGCCGGCTCGCTCCTTTCGGTCGTATCCTCCATCTGGCTGGCCCGCGTGCTGCAGCTGGGCGAGCCGCTTGTGCTCAGCCTCGCTCCCCGCTCGGCGACAACGCCAGTTGCGCTGGCGGTTTCCGGGATGAGCGGCGGCTTGCCCGCGCTGACCGCGCTGGTCGTGCTGCTGACCGGCCTGCTTGGCATGTTGCTCGGCCCGCTGGTCATTCGCTTATGCCGGATTCGCAACGACATCGCCCGCGGCGTGCTGCTGGGCACAAGCGCCCATACGGCCGGCACGTCCAAGGCGTTCGAATACAATGCGCTGACCGGCTCCATTTCGAGCATCGCGATGATGCTGACAGCGTTTATCATTTTCGGCGCAGCCCCCTGGCTGCAGCAGCTGCTTGGCCCCTAGCCGCCTCCACGCTTGTAGTACGACAACTATTCGCTCACGCAAAAAACCTGGCAAAGCGGGTCCCAAGACCTTATTTGCCAGGTTTCCCCGTTTCCTTAATACCCGTCGCCCTGCAGCCCGGACACGATCGCAACGCTTGCGCTCGCCCCGATCCGCGTAGCTCCGGCTTCGATCATCCGCTGCACGGCCGCCAGATCGCGCACGCCGCCGGACGCCTTGACGCCCATCTCAGGGCCGACCGTCCGGCGCATCAGTGCAATGTCCTCCACCGTAGCGCCTCCCGGGCCAAAGCCGGTAGACGTTTTGACGAAGTCTGCGCCTGCGGACTTGCTCAGCTCGCAAGCCTTGACCTTCTCCTCATCGGTCAGCAGCCCCGTTTCGAGAATGACCTTGACTGCGGCGCGGCCCTTGCACGCCTGGACAACACCCGCGATATCCTGCTCCACCTCGGTCAGGAAGCCGGATTTCAACGCGCCGACATTCAGCACCATATCAATTTCCGTCGCGCCGGCGGCAATCGCATCACGCGCCTCCATCATTTTGGACAACGTGCTCGTTGCGCCCAGCGGAAAGCCGACAACCGTCGTAATGCCGACGCCTGAGCCTGCCAGCTCGCGGGCTGCCGTCGGCACCCAGTACGGATTCACGCAAACCGTCGCAAACCGGTATTGCTTGGCTTCCTCGCACAAGCGGATGACCGCTTCGCTGCTGCTCTCCGGCTTCAATAACGTATGGTCAAAATAAGCGGACAACGTATTCACTTGATTAGCTGCAGATTCCATCGTTTCTCTCCCTCTCGTCGCTTGCGCGCCGTCACCCGTTCTAGGACGTGTCTCAAAACTCGCTGAAGTGCATCTTTTACCGCCTTTTCGCCCCCTGCCGCGTCACTNCCTCTCGTCGCTTGCGCGCCGTCACCCGTTCTAGGACGTGTCTCAAAACTCGCTGAAGTGCATCTTTTACCGCCTTTTCGCCCCCTGCCGCGTCACTTTCCCTTGACGTGCCCCGGCACGCCTGCGGAAAACTTCCTCGCTTGGAACGAAAATTCGGCAAAATCTGCTGCCTTCAGCGGTTTCAGACACGCCCTAACCGTCGCGTTCAAGCAAATACTTGGCTGTAAACTGATCCGTAATTAACACATTCGCATAACCGCCCCGCAGCGCCCCGTAGATGCCCTCTACCTTCTTCGCCCCTCCGGCGACGAGCACGGAGCGCTCCTTGCGCTTCAGCTCCTCCAGGTCGATCCCGATCGTCCGGCCGTTCAGCTCCTCCGCGATAATGTTTCCTTCGATATCGAAGTAACGGGAGCAGATGTCGCCCGCCCCCTTCTCGTGGATCGTGCGGAGGTCGGAGGCCGAGAAATAGTTGGCTTTAATCAGCACGGAATCCTCCGTCGGCACCCCGACTGTAATAAAGGCGAGATTGGACTGCTTGCCCAGCTCCAAAATGTTGCGGATATGGCGGTCCGACTCAATCGCGTGGCGAACGACGGCATGATCGACAATCGCCGGCAGCGGGATAAAATACGGTACCGTATGCAGCGCCTTGCCGAACAAATGCACAATTTCATACGCATACGTATTTGTCTCCGAATGGCTGACGCCGCCGTTCAGCTGCACAACCTTGACATCCTTCAGATGCCGGTCCTTCAGCCGCAGCGCCATCTCGTACAGCGTCGTCCCCCATGTCGTAGCGATGATGTCGCCGTCCTTCACCGTTTCATGCAAATACGCCGCCGCCTTGCCGCCGACATACTTTTTGACAATGGCGTCCTCATAATCGGGCACCGTGGCAATCACCGCCTGCTTGAGCCCGAACTTGCGCTCTAGCTGCTCCGTCAGCTGGCTGATATTTTCCCACGGATCGAAAATGTTGATCTGGACGTATCCTTCGTCCTTGGCCTGCTGCAAAAACCGGCTGACCGTCGGGCGGGATACGCCCAGCTTGGCGGCAATCTCCTGCTGGCTGTAGTCCAGCTGGTAATACATGCGGGCCGCATCAATCATTTTGGCCCGTTTGTCTTCCGCACGCTCATCCGTCATCACGCTCAACTCTTTCCTGGCCGGAGCTTAACGCTTGCCTGAATCAAATACTTCCCCGGCTGCCTTCGGCGCCTGCGAGGACTTGGAGAATACGACAAGTGCGATCAGGGTAACCACGTAAGGGAACACCTTCAGCACAATCGGCGGAATAACCGCCAGCGACGGCACAACCTGCGATACGTTGGCGAGCGTGCTGGCGAAGCCAAAAAACAGCGTGGCGGCCAATACGCCAGCCGGTCTCCATTGACCGAAAATAAGCGCGGCCAGAGCCAGGAAGCCGAGACCCGCCACATTGCCGGTAAATTCGCCGGCGATGGTCAGAATCAAAATGCCGCCGCCCAGCGCGGCAAACGCCCCGGAAATCATCACGCCGAAGTAACGTATCTTCCGCACGTTTACCCCCGCTGCTTCCGCCGCCTGCGGATATTCGCCGCACGCGCGCAGCCGCAGCCCGAAGGCTGTCTTGCGCAGCACAAAGGCGCTTATGGCCACGATCGCCAAAATGATCCAGGTCGTCATATACGTCTTCGTAAACAGCAGATCGCCGATAATCGGAATGTCCGACAGAAACGGCACATCAAACGGCGTCAGTCCGCTTTGAATGCGGATATTGCCGCTGCCGGTCATGTTGCGGGCCAGGAAAATCGTCAGCGCGCCGGCAATCATATTAATCGCCGTTCCGCTGATGACCTGATTGGCGCTCAGGTTAATGCTGGCAAACGCATGAAGCAGTGAAAACAGGATGCCGACGATAACTCCGGCCAGCAGGCCGATCCACAGCACCGCAGGCTGATGCGGATACAGGTCGCTCAGCTTGACGACGACAAAGGCCGTCGCGAAGGACCCGACGACCATGAGTCCCTCCAGACCGATATTTACAATCCCGCTTCGCTCGCTGAACAATCCGCCCAGCGCCGTAATGAGCAGAGGGATCGTGAACATCATCGCATACGGAAAAATTTGTTGCAGCGTTGTCCACATGAGACTATTCCCCCTTCCCGCCGGATGCGGCCGATTGTCCGGTGCGACGCTTTTTGGCGATAAGCCGCCGGAGCAGCCGATCCATCAGCACGCTGGTTGCCGCGAAATAAATAATAATCGCAATAATCGAATCCGCAATTTCCGGCGGAATTTCCGTCATCGCATTCATGAAGCCGCGGCCGGAATACAGCAAGCCGAAAAACAGCGCGGACAGCAGTACGCCGATCGGCGCATTTGCCCCGAGCAGCGCAACGGCAATTCCATCATAGCCTTGTGTCGGCAGCAAGCCGATCTGGATGCTGGACGCGTTGCCCGCATAATGCACGACCCCCGCAAGTCCGGCAAGCCCGCCGGAGATGACCATCGACAGCACGATGCTGCGGTTGACGGCAATACCGGCATATTCGGCCGCATGCTTGTTGAAGCCGACAGCCTTCAGCTCATAGCCGAGCGTCGTTTTATTGATGATAAACATAATGACGATCACCGTAATGACAGCCAGAAACAGGCCGAGGTTGACATACGAGCCGCCGAACATGTCCGACAGAAACGGCACCCGGAGCGTCGCCTCGGGAGGCAGCGTTTTCGACTCCGTTTCCAGAAACTCCGCCTTGAGGTAGGCCGGTACTGCGTAATAAATCGTCCAGTAAGCAACCCAGTTCATCATGATCGTCGATACAACCTCGTGCACATTGTATTTAGCCTTCAGCAAGCCGGGGATAAACGCCCACAGCATGCCGCCGAGCATCCCGGCCAGCGTCATCAACAGCAGCAGCAGCGGACCCGGCGCGCTCACATTCAGCCCGACCGCCGTAGCGCAGAAGCCGCCAAACAGCATTTGCCCGGCTGCGCCGATATTAAACAATCCGGTGCGGAAGGCGAAAGCAACCGACAGCCCTGTAAAAATAAGCGGTGTTCCGGTCGCCAGCGTATTGCCGAAGCGTTCGATGTTTTTCAAGCCGCCCTCAAACAAAAACTTGTAGCCGAGCAGCGGGTTATGTCCGGTTACCGCCATCAGCACGGCGCCTGCAAGCAAGCCGAACACAACAGCCATCAAGGATATGGCGACGTTTCTCATCCGTGCTCACCCCGTTTCACGCCGGCCATCATCAGGCCCATTTCATTTTCCGTCGTTTCCGCTGTCACCACGGTGTCTACAAGCTCCCCATTGTTCAGAACCGCCACCCGGTCCGATACGTTTAAAATTTCGTCCAGCTCCAGGGAGACGAGCAGCACAGCGTTGCCTTTGTCGCGATGCTCGATCAGCCGCTTGTGGATATATTCGATGGAGCCGACATCCAACCCGCGTGTAGGCTGGACCGCAATCAGCAGCTTCGGATTCAGCTCGATTTCGCGGCCGATAATCGCCTTCTGCTGGTTGCCCCCGGACAAGGAGCGCGTTACGGAGGTCGCCCCTTCTCCGGAGCGGACATCGTAGCTTTTCAAAATCGCTTCCGCATAGGAACGAATCTTCGACTTGTTCAGGATACCTTTGCTCGCAAAGGGCGGCCGGTTGTAAATTTCCAGCACCATATTTTCCTCCAGCGTATAATCCAGCACCAGTCCGCGCTTCTGCCGGTCCTCGGGAATATGGCCGATCCCGCTCTGAATTCGTTTGCGGATCGACAGCTCCGCGATGCTTGAGCCGTTGAAGTCGACCGTTCCGGACTCGATTTTGCGCAAGCCTGTGATCGCTTCAACCAGATCGGATTGGCCGTTGCCCTCTACCCCGGCAATCCCGACGATTTCACCGGCCCGCACCTCCAGTGAGAACGCCTTCAAGCCCGGCACGTTTTTGGTCTTGTTGACCGTCAGCCGATCCAGCTTCAGCACAACGTCGCCCGGCTGGCTTGGCTTTTTATCCACCTTAAACGTCACCTGACGGCCAACCATCATCTCGGCCATCTGCTGCTCGCTCGTCGCTGCGACATCGACCGTGCCGATCGTTTTGCCGCGGCGGATGACCGTGCAGCGATGCGCAGCCGCCTTGATTTCCTTGAGCTTATGCGTAATGATAATGATCGACTTGCCCTCTGCGATCAACCGCTGCATGATGCGGATCAGCTCCTGAATTTCCTGCGGCGTCAGCACCGCGGTCGGCTCATCCAGAATCAGCACCTCGGCATCGCGGTACAGCATTTTGAGAATTTCCACGCGCTGCTGCATGCCGACGGAAATATCCTCGATTTTGGCGTGCGGGTCCACATTAAGCCGGTATCGCTTGGACAGCTCGTCGATGCGCCGGGCCGCGCCTTTCAGATCGAGCACGACGCCCTTGCGCAGCTCATTGCCGAGCATAATATTTTCCGTCACGGTAAAATTGCTAACCAGCTTGAAATGCTGATGCACCATCCCGATCCCCAGCTTGTTCGCCACATTGGGGCTGGCAATGCGGGTTTCCTGGCCGTTCACCTTGATAACCCCTCGATCCGGCTGGTACATGCCAAACAGAATGCTCATCAGCGTCGACTTACCGGCCCCGTTTTCGCCGAGGAGCGCATGAATTTCTCCTTTTTTCAACTGCAGCGTAATATCGTCATTTGCCACGATGCCGGTAAACTCCTTGCGGATTCCCAGCATCTCGACCACATAGTCCATCCTCTCGACTCCTCCCCGGGTAAAAGCCGCTTCCTGCCGAACTTCAAAAAAAGAGACGGCATACATCCGTCTCTTCGGTTAATTCGTTTATTGCTTCAGCCATCGCAGATTACTTGATCAGATCGCCTTTTTCGGCTGCAACTTTAATTTCGCCGCTTTTCAGCTTCGTCGTAACATCCTTCACCTTGGCAACCGTATCGTCGGTCAGGTTCGGGTTTTTCTCAGGCAAGCCGACACCGTCGTTTTTCGCGTCGAAGGTCAGCGTTTTGCCGCCTGGGAATTTGCCGTCTTTCTCTGCTTTAACCATATCGTAAGCGGCTTGGTCCAGCTTCTTCATCGCCGAGGTCAGGATGACGGACTTGCCGTCCGCGTATACGCCGTCCGCATACTGGTCGACGTCAACGCCGATGACCCACACGTCTTTACCGGCTTTGACCCGCGTCTTCGCTTCGTTGATCGCGCCTACGCCTACGCCGCCGGCTGCGGTGAAGATCGCCTTCACGCCTTTGTCATACATTTGCGCCGCCAATTGAGAGCCAGCCGCTACGTTGTCAAAGCTGCCTTGGTACACAACGTTTTCAGGCTTGAGCGTCAGCTTCGTTCCGAGCTTTTCGTTTGCATATTTCACGCCTTGCTGGAAGCCCCAGTTGAACTTCTGTACAGCCGGAATTTCCATCCCGCCGATAAAGCCCGCTTCCGCTTCCTTCAATTGAACGGCTGCAGCTACGCCAGCCAGAAAGCCGGACTCATGCTCCGCGAAGAAAATCGAAACCGTGTTTTCCTTTACAGCAGCTTTGTTGTCGCCTGCATGCGGGGAACCGTCAATCAGGACAAACTTCGCATCCTTGTATTTTTCCTGCGCTTTGAAGATCGCCGTTTCAAATTTGAAGCCCGGCGCTGTGATAAACTTGAACCCGGCGTCGTACAGGTTGCCGATTTCCTTCAGATAATCAGGCTCCGTTGTGCCTGCAGGCTTCAAGTATTTCGTTGTCAGGCCAAATTCCTTGCCCGCCTTTTGCAGCCCTTCCCAAGTACCCTGGTTAAACGATTTGTCGTCGATCGTGCCCGCATCCGTAACCATCCCGATCTGGAACTTCGCTGCCGCCGGCGCCGGCGTGCTTGCTCCGCCCGCAGAATCCTTCGTGCCGCCCGCACCCGTACTGCTGTTGCCGCAGCCGACGACAACGGACATCATGGCACTTACAATTGCTAACGAGATTAATCCTTTTTTCATTCCGCTTACCCCTTTTTTTGAATTAGTCATGTGAATGCGATACTGCCTGCACTTCGGTGGCTCCAGCAGAGCTTGTCCGCTGAAATTTTGTAAAAATGGAATTGAACCATTTGTTTAACTTTAATATAAATTGAAACTGACCATTTGTAAATAAATATCTCCATGTTTTCTTAACAAAAAACAATTTCGGCTATACCTGACAAGCCATGTTCACAAAAAGTATGCCCTGACGGCAAAAAAACATCCCTCAAACGGGATGTTCAGGCAGCGGAGGCCGTCCCGGTCAGCAGGCGGCTGGACGGAACGGCAGTGACAAGTCCGCGACTTTCATTGGGTTTCAAAGAAAAGCTCCGGCCCTTATACGCCGGAATACGCCATAAAGCCGCCGTCCACCGGCACCGTAATGCCGGTTACGAATCCGGAGGCGCGGTCATCGGCCAGCCATAGCAGCGTGCCCAGCAGATCGCCCGGTTCGCCGAAGCGACGCATCGGGGTATGCGTCATAATCTTATGCGAGCGCTCCGTCAGGCTGCCGTCCTCGTTCGTCAGCAGGCGGCGGTTTTGCTCCGTCAGAAAGAAGCCCGGCGCGATCGCATTCACCCGGATGCCGACGTCGGCCATATGGACGGCCAGCCATTGGGTGAAATTGTCGATCGCCGCTTTGGCCGCGCTGTAGGCCGGAACCTTGGTCATCGGACTCGGCGCGCTCATCGACGACATATTGATGACAACCGCGCCCGGCTTGTTAATCATCTGCTTGGCAAATACCTGCGTCGGAATGAGCGTGCCCAGAAAGTTCAGATTGAAGACGAAGCCGAAGCCCTCCTCGGTCAGATCAAAAAACGTGCGTAACTCCGGGTTCAGCAAATCCTCTGGAGCAAACGTCTCCTTCGTTGTACTGCCCTGCGGATGATTGCCGCCCGCCCCGTTGATCAAAATATCACATGGGCCAAGCTCCGACTCCACGACCGCCGCTGCAGCGCGGACGTTGTCCGCATGCAGCACGTCGCAGGCGACCGCAATCGCCGTACCGCCCGCCTCGCGGATCTCCGCCGCGATCTGCTCTCCCTTCTCCGCAGTCCGGTTCAAAATCGCGACCCGCACGCCTTGCCGTCCCAGCTCGCGCGCCATCGCTGCGCACAAGACGCCGCTGCCGCCGGTAATCACAGCGACCCGGCCCTTTAATTGCTCATGAATCGGTAATTGCATCACACAACCGCTCCCTTCGTCCGCTCCAGCGAATCCCATATGCCCCACAAATACATAATGCCAAGCGCCCGGTCATACAGTCCATAGCCCGGCCGGCATTTTTCATCCCAAATATGGCGGCCGTGATCAGGCCGCGCATAGCCAGTGAACGCGCGTTCATGATACGCCTTCACAATATCGCACATATCCACCGTCCCGTCCTGCGCCCGGTGCGACGTTTCAATGAAGTCACCGTTCGGGTACACACGGACATTGCGAATATGGGCGAACGGAATCCGGTCGGCGAACTCCCGCACCATCGCCGGAATGTCATTGGCCGGATTCGCGCCGAGCGAGCCGCTGCACAACGTCACGCCGTTATACGGGCTGTCCACCAGCGACAACAGCCGACGGATGGAATCGCGGCCCGTCATGATACGCGGCAGGCCGAAAATCGACCAGGGCGGATCATCCGGGTGAATGGCCATTTTAATGTCGTGCTCGGCGGCTGTCGGAATAATTTGCTCCAGAAAATAGTGCAGATTGCTCCACAAATCTTCTTCGCTGACACGCTTGTACGCCTCGAACAGCGGTGACAGCCGCTTGAGCCGCTCCGGCTCCCAGCCCGGCATCGTAAAGTCCGGCGTATCGGCGATCTGGCGGACCAGCTCCTCGGGGTTCATCCCGTCAACCTTCGCCTTCTCATAAAACAACGCCGTCGAGCCGTCCTCCAGCTCTTTGAACAAATCGGTGCGAATCCAGTCGAACACCGGCATAAAGTTGTAGCAGATCGTTTTGACGCCGACCTGGGCCAGCTTCGCAATCGTCCGCTTGTAGTTGTCGATGTATAAATCCCGCGAGGGCAAGCCGAGCTTGATGTCCTCGTGAACGTTAACGCTTTCGACAACCTCCAGATGCAAGCCCGACTCGTCGGACAGCTGCTTGTAAGCCATGATTTTATCCATCGGCCATTCTTCACCGGCCGGCACATCATGCAGCGCCCACACGATGCCTTCGACGCCCGGAATTTGCCTGATCTGCTTCAGGCTTACGGTGTCATTCCCTTCCCCGTACCAACGAAACACCATTTTCATCGCAAGCACCCTTTCGATCGTAAGCGGTTTCTCCGCAGTCTCTATCCCCTGACTTCCTACTTCGCCGCAGACTTGCCGATTTCCTTCGCCTTCTTCATTAAAATTCCATATCCGCCTGCCCCAGCAACCATCCGGCCGGCATAAGCTGCCCGGCTCAGCCCCGCCGCAGCAACCGGTAGGTGAAAAACGGGGCCAGCCTATGCAGCCAGAGCAGCCACTTCACTTTGCCTCCGTAAATGACAGGCCGGCCGCGTTCGATCCCGGCGATAACCTCGCGGGCAAATGCCTCCGGCGCAAGCTTGCCCCTTCCTCTGCCTGCGGTCATGGGCGTATCAACCAACGGCGCCATCGCTTCGATCGCCTGAACCCGCGTCGGCTCCAGCTGGTAGCGCAGCGTGCGGGTAAAGGAGGACAAAGCCGCCTTGGAGGCGCAGTAAACCGGAGCGTTTTCCTTGGGAGCAAGCGCCAGCCCTGACGTTACATTTATAATCGCCGCCTCCGGCTTGCCGAGGAAGGAAGGCAGCAGCAGCGCGATTAAGCGAACCGCCGCTGTGAAGTTTATGTCCATCTCTTGCTGCAGCTCCTCCAGCGACGGCATAGGCTTGGCATCGTAGCGGCCGACAAGCTGGATACCGGCGTTATTAAACAGCACGTTTACCTTCGGGTGCTCATGCTCCAGCCATTCAAGCAGCTGCAGCCGCTCATGCTCCAGACTAATATCGCAGCTGTAGGCATGCAGCGCCGGTTCTGCTTGCTTGACAGCAGCCAGCTTCTCCCGGTCCCGGCCGACAATAATGACCTCGTTGCCTCGCGCGACAAGCTGCCGGGCCAGCGCCAATCCGATGCCGCTCCCGCCCCCGGTAATTAACACATGCTGTTCGGTAAGTTTCATAAATGATGTCCTCCTCAAAGCGGCTCCGCCGGTCGCCGGGCTGCGGCGCGGCATGCTGTGCCTGATCGTCTGATGCCAGCTTAGCGGATTGCGCGCCCCGTTTCATTAACAAAGGTTAACGCCGAGCATAAGTCGGGCATAAGTCGGGCGTAACATGCTGCCTGCGCAAGCCCGGCCGATCGGCAGCGCTCCTTCGCGATCCGGACCACGCAACGCAAACAAGACGTGCAGCCGCCCTATTGCGTCTCCGAATGCTGCTCGCGGTACTGTCCCGGCGTCATGCCCTCCAGCTTGCGGAAAGTGCGAATAAAGCCGGTTGCATTGGCATAATGCAGCCGCTGGGCGATTTCCGCAATCTTCAGATTGGTGCTGCGCAGCCAGCTCTTGGCCATATTCATCCGGTATTCCGTCAAATAATCCATGAAGGTGACGCCGACTTCCTTTTTGAACACCCGGCTGACATAAACCGGATGGTGATTCAGCCGCTGGGCGCACGATTCCAGGGTCAGATCGGCTCCATACCCGCTATGAATCATTTCCAGCACCCGCTGAGCCAGGTTGAAATATTGCCCTTCCACCCGCTCCTGCAAAAAGGACATCACCGGCGGCACCAGCTCGCGCTTGAACCACGCCGTTCCCTGCTCCACCGTAGTCAGCTTCATAAAGCTGCGTGTGGCCGACGGCACGCCGAGCAGCTGGTCCAGCGCCCCGCCCTGCTGACGGACAAGCTGATACAGCCGCGTAATGAGCTGAATCAGCAGCATCTGGTAGTCGTTGAACCCGACGCCCCGTTCTGTCAGCGCCGCCACATAACGGTCCAACTGCTCGCCCGCCGCCTCCGCATCGCCTTCCTTGAACGCAGCCAGGACCGCATCCTCCTGCTGCGTAAACGCCGTCATCGGCACGTCCTGACGGTCTCCGGCCGTATGGATATCCTCATAATGAATGATGAGGTCGTAGCCGAGCCGAATCCGGTGCTGCAGCGCCTCGCTTGCCTCCGCGTAGCCGCCTGTCGCATCGGTGCAGCGGACGAACGGGTGGCTGATGCCGATGCTGACCTTGAGCTGCAGCAGCTGATCAATATGCGATTTGATCGTTTCCGCCGTGCGGTAAAACTGCTCGCGCAGCTCATCGAGGTCCTCCGCCTCGCTGTGCAGCAGCGAAACCTGCGCATGGTCCAGCAGCACATTGCCGACCATTTGATTCGAAGGCACGGCCTCGGATACGATGTTGTGAATCGCAAACAGCAGCAGCTCCTTGTCGCTTTCCGTATAACGCGTCCCCTGGAGCGTATCAATTTGCAGCGCCAGCACGCCGAAGCGTTTGCCGAGCTTTGCAAAGCCATACGCTTCGCACTTGAACGCAAACTCGCTTTCCGTCAGCTTGCCCAGAAACAGCTTGAGCAGCAGATGCTCCTTGATTTGCAGCCGCTGCCCGTGCAGCTGCTGCTGCAGCTCGGCGCGGCTGCGGAACATCCCCTCGGCTCGCTGCTCCATTACCACAAATTCGTCCTGCTTGCGCGCAGACGGAGCCTCCGGAGCGAGCCGTTCAAGCAAGGCCGCCAGCTTGCCGATTGGCTTGTACATCCGCTTGGTGCCGTAATAGGCGAACGCCGAAATCAGCAGCAAAATAACCAGGCAGACGCCAGTCGTCAGCAGCGCAATTTTCGTGGAGCCCCGCGTAATTTCGCTGTGCGGCACAACGGATACATACGTCCAGCCGTTATATGGAGAGGTCTGGTAGCTGACGGCAGCCTGATTCAGCTCCAGATAACCTGTGCCTGCGCCCGGCTCGGCATCCGCGTCGGCCGCCTTCAGCTTGCCCGGCAAACCGGGCGGCAGCGGGTCAGCTCCGGCATTGCTCAAAATCGGCTGCCCTTGACGGTTCAGCACGTACCGGCTCCCCCAGCCTGCCTCCTGCCCCAGCGCAGAGGCCAGCTCCGCGTCCGCCAAATCAACAAGCAGCAGCGCCTTCGGCTGCTGGGAAGGCTTGATCATCGGCAGCTTGACCACCAGCCGTACGCCAGCGGCCGCCGGCTCCGGCTCGCTGCTGTCGGGTTCGCCCAAGCCGGACGTGATCCAGAACATGTTGGAGGCATGCTCTCCGTATTGCCCAAGCACGCCCGGCTCCTTGAACTCGGCCAGCGACGTAAAACCCAGCTTGCTGATCATCCAGCTCCATTCCACGTTCAGCAGCTGCGAATCGGTCACCCCCGGCAGCGAGTGCAAGTTATACAAGCCTTTGGCAAGCGCCTGAATGCGCTGGAAATCATCCGCCGTCAACGGAGCAAACAGCGATTCCTCGGCGGCTGCCGAACTGAGATATTGTACGGATGCCATTTCCACGCTTTTGAGTATTTGCTCGATCCGCATCCGGTTCTGGAGCAGCAGCTGGTCACTCGCTTCCTTGACTTTATTTTCACTGTCGCGTGCTGCGATATGATAGGAGAAAGCCCCGATCAACATAACAGGAATAGAAGCCACCAGCATCGTAAATACAAGCAGCCGGTGCAAATAGCTTGGCATCTTGCGGCTCCTCCCCCCGGCAGCGGTTATGCCCGTGAATTGACAACGCTTTCTTTTTCATTATAGCAGATTGCTCACCGACCGTCACAGCTGGGTATCTTTTCACCAGAGCAAGCAGCCTGGACGAAGAGGTGCGGAGCGTCGTTGTTGCGTAGCTCGCCTCCTACGTTCGCTTCTCCAGACAACAGAAGCCCCGCTCGGGAGCGGGGCTTGACGACAAGTTCAACGAACGAAGGCCGCACGCGGGCGCGGAGGCCAGCCGCCTCCTAGCTGCGAGTTTGCGAAGTGCGGTCCTGCAGCTGGTGAACCGACTGGGTGCCCCAGCTCAAATCGTCAACGCGATATTGGGCGATTTTCGCAGGGTCAAGCTCCATGCCGAGTCCCGGCAAATTGCGGTCCGGCAGCATCAGGTATCCGTCTTCATAACGCACCGATTCGCGCACGACATCGCCGACGTACAGCTCTGGACCCGTCGGATCGGACGTATAGTTCAGGTTGACCAGCGCGCCGCCCAGATGGGCCATCGCCGCCGTGCCGACCGACAGCTCCTGCGTCGTGCCGATCAGCACGCCGCGGCCAGCCACCTCAGCCGCTGCCGCCGCCTTGCGCGCCGCCGTCAGCCCGCCGATAAAAATCGGCGAAATGTTGAAAATATCGACCGAATCATGACGCAGCATCTCGGACTGCTGGCGGAAGCTCCACACATGCTCGCTGATCGGATGCTCCGACTTGAGCCGGAACTGCTTCAAGCCTTCGAAATCGTTTTGCGGCGCCGGGCTTTCGATCAGCTGCACGCCATACGGCGTCAGACGCTTCGCGATCTGCAGCGCCGACTTCCAGTCCAGCAAGTGGCTGAAGTCAAGCGACTTGATCGTCACCCGCGAGCCGAACTCGCGTTTGACGGCGTCCATAAACGCTTCATCCGCATCCGGATTTTTGCCGACATACAGTCTGAACGTATCGAAGCCTTGGGCCAGACGGGTACGCACAACCGCCACATTTTCCTCGACCTCGTCCATAAACCGGTGGCGGAAAATCGGGAAGCATACCTTGATCCGATCCTGCAGCCGTCCGCCGATGAAGTCGGAGACGGATAAGCCAAGCGCCTTGGCGCACAGGTCATGCAGCGCCGCGTCTACGCCGTTGCGGATAAAGTTGCCCTTCTCGTAGTAAAACATCGTCTCCGGGAAATGCGCCGACAGCTCCTTATTGATCGGCGAAATATCAAACGGATTGCGGCCCTTCAGAATCGAGCCAAGCACTTGGCGCAGATCGCCCACATCAAGCGAGTAATAAGGCAGATGGGAGAAGTCGGACATCTCGCCGATGCCTGTCAAGCCTTCGTTCGTATCCAGCTCCACCATCACATGCTTGCTGACAAAGCCGGTGTGGCGCGGAACGCCGACCACCGTCAGCCGAATATCGGTAATGCTAAGCTTCATCGGTTAATCCTCCTTGTACCGCTTCGCAAAGCGCCAGCAAGCCAAGCCCTTGCGTAAACGGAGTCACTTCGTATGCAATTTGATTGTAAGCCTGCGCATCCGCCTTGACCGGCGTTCCCGAGGAGCCGCCTGTCACATTGCCTTGCGCGTCCACCGCCCGCAGCACGGCTTGCATGCCCCGCTCGCCCATTGTGCGGAACTTCGGATCAATCAACCCGAGCCGGATTCCCTTCATCACGCCGTAGGCGATGCCAGCCGTTGCCGACGATTCGAGATACGTCGAGCTGTCGTTCAGTACGGTACGCCACAAGCCAGATTCGTCCTGCAAAGGCTGAAGCGCTTCCAGCTGGCGGTGAAGCGCCTCCTTGACGGCGTCTTCGCCCGGCTGCGGCGCCGGCGACAGCTCCAGCAGCTCGACGATGCCCGCTGTCATCCACGCATTGCCGCGGCCCCAGTGAACGCCGATCCAGCGCTGCTCCGCATCGTTCCAGCCGTGGTAAAACAGCTGCTGATCGGCGTCAAACAGCAGACGCGTATGCAGCTCCAGCTGGCGGTACGCTTCCACTGCCATCGCTTCCCGGCCGGTTTGCAGCCCGCGCTGAGCCATGTACAGCAAGCTCATAAACAACGTATCGGCCCACACCTGATCGGCCCAATTGTTGTCCAGAACCGTATGCTCCAGTGCGCCAGAGGCTGTCCTTCGTCCGCCTGTCATCAGGTAATCGTCGAACGTCCGGAACAAAGCATCATAGGCAGCCAGCGGCCGGCGCTCCTGCAGCTTGAGCATCGGCAGCAGCGGCGAGTTGCTATTGACGCAAATTTTCTCAATGCTGTCGAGCCTTGCGTTCACCCATTCACCGGCTCGCTCCGCCCAGCTGTAATCGCCCAATACCTCGCAAGCGCGCCACACCCCATAAAACGCTACGCCGATCGACCAGTCCCAGCGTCTCCAGCGAATACCTCCCGGCTCCTCGGAATGCGTAAAGCTCAGCTCCAATGTCCGCTCGGCAGCCCGGCGAATCGCGTCCTGGTAGCTCATCCCAGCACGCTCCATTTCTCCACGATGCTGCGCAAAATTTGCTTGTCCGCTTCATTCAGCGGCTCGACCGGCTCGCGAGTTACACCGGCCCGCAATCCGGACAGCTCCATCGCTTCCTTCACGACGACAACGTTGTTGCCCGCCTGGTACTTCGCACGCAAGTCCTCGAACGGCAGCGCCGCTTCCCACAGGGACCAAACGGTCGGCCAGTCGCCTGTCCGCAGCGCCTTCTCCATCCCGAGCGTCACCTGCGGCAGCACATTGATCAAGCCGGATGTAAAGCCGGTTGCGCCTGCCTGGTAGAAAAACGGAGCCCACTTCTCCGCAGTGCCGCAAATCCACGTTACTCCATACTCCGGCCCGATTTTCCGCACCGTTTGCGCGAAACGCGGCAAATCGTTAATCGCGTATTTCACACCGACGCATTTTTCCAGCGGAGCAAGCTCCAGCAAAATATCGTCGGAAATATGCTCATTTTTCAAATAAAGCGTCGACGGAATGTCCAGCGCGTCAATGACCTTGCGATAATAAGCCAGCGCGCCCGGCGTCGTCATATACGGATGGATCGGCTGATGGATCATGACGCCGTCCGCGCCGGCCTCCTGCGCGTAGCGGCCCAGGTCAATCGCCGTTTCCACCGAATAACCGATGCCCGCGATGACCACCGCCCGGCCGCCGACCCACTCGACGACCCGCCTGGTCACTTCCTTGGCCTCCTCCAGCGTCAGCGCGTAAAATTCGCCCGTATTGCCGCTGGTCACGATCACCTGAGTACCGACGGCCAGCAGGCCGTCGATATTTTCCTTCAGCCCGTTCCAGTCAATCGCCCGCGTCTCCTCGTCGAACGGTGTAATATGAATCGCGGAAACCGCGCTTAGCTTCTCACTCCAATTAATCGTTGACACAGCTTCGCTCCCCTTCGTTTCAGGTGTAAGGTGATAAATTAGGTGATAAGTAGGTTATGGTGTAATCAGTACCGTTTTGACCTGCGTGAAAAATTCAATCGCCGCGCGGCCCTGCTCGCGGGAATACGAGCTGGACAGCTTCATGCCGCCGAACGGCGCCTGCAGCTCAACGCCCGCCGTCTCGGAGTTGGCCTTGACCAGCCCGGCGTCCACCTGCTGCACAAACTTGTGGATGCTGCGCGAATCGCGAGTGAAAATCGCGGCGGCCAGTCCGTAGCGAGATTCATTCACCATCGCAATCGCTTCGTCCAGGTTGTCCACCTCGAAGATGGCCACTACCGGACCAAACAGCTCCTCCTGGGCAATCGCCGACTGCGGGGAAGCCCCGGCCACAATCGTCGGCTCTACATACCAGCCATGCTGCAGCTCCGCCTGTCCCGGAGCCTGCCCTCCGGCGAGCAGCTGCGCGCCTTCCCGCACCGCCTGCTGCACCGCAGCGACAATCGAATCGCGCTGCTTGGCCGAAACGACCGGACCGAGGTAGCAATCCTCCTCCAGCGGGTCGCTGAGCCGGATTGAACGCGCCCGGTCTACCAGCTTGGCCGTCAGCTCTTCCTTGATGGAGCGCTGGATGATGACGCGGCTTGTCGCCGTGCATTTTTGCCCGGCAGAACGCATCGCCGCGCTGATAATCGTATCGGCCGCCAGCTCCAGATCGGCGTCAGCGAGCACCACCGTCGCGTTTTTGCCGCCCATCTCCAGCTGGTACTTCGCATGGCGGGCAGAAGCGGACTGGGCGATACGCCGTCCGACCGTATCCGAGCCGGTGAAGGAGATGCCGGTAATGCCCGGATGATCGGCCAACCGCTGGCCGATCAGCGAGCCGGGACCGCTGACGAGCTGAACGACGCCCGGCGGGAAACCCGCCTCATGCAGCAGACGTGTGATCGCTGCAGCCGTCAGCGTCGCCTGCTCGGCAGGCTTCCAGACGACCGTGTTGCCGTAGATCAGCGCAGGCGCCATTTTCCAGATCGGAATGGCTACCGGGAAATTCCAGGGGGTAATCAGCCCGGTGACGCCAAGCGGCACACGGGTCGTGTACAGATGGGAGACGCCGTCCGATGCCGGCAGCACCTCGCCGACGCTGCGCGAGCCTTCGCCGGCGTAGTAGCGGAGCAGGGCAACCCCGCGCAGCACCTCGCCCCGCGCCTCGCGGATCGGCTTGCCCATCTCGATGGTCGCCAGACGGGCGATCTCGTCAACCTGCTCCTCCAGCAGCTGAGCCGCCTTGTACAGAAACGCGCCGCGCTGAACGGACGGCAGCGCCGACCAGATCGGCAGCGCCTGCGCTGCGCCTTCCACCGCCGCGTCCACATCCTCCAGCGTCAGATCAAGGCTGCGGCCGATCAGCCGTTCCCCGTGAATCGGGCTATAGTGATCCCTGGTGTTCCGGCTGCCTTGCGGCAGCCAGCTCCCGTTGATATAAGCGGTTTGTTCGGTCCATGTCTTCTCCATCTCCACTGCTCCTCGCTTTTATTTCTTTAATTTGTTGTACGCGGCGGTATATTCCTCAATAACAGCGCTTCCACCCGCCTTGAGCCATCTGTCTACTTCGGCGTTCCAGCCTGCTTCATCAATTTTGCCAACCATAAATTTCGTCTGGGCGTCGCGGATCTGATTGTCCAGCTCTCCGCCCTTCGCGCTGTAAGTTTTTGAATTCAGCGTCAGCGCCACATTCGGCACGACATGCTTCAGATTTTCGGCGACAACCTTCCAGCCTTTGTCCTGAAGCTCGTTCAGCTTGAGCGGCAGCCCGTTGCCCGTTACCTCGAAGGACGGCAGGCTGTCGCGGAACGGCTTGACCTCCAGGTTAAACAAGGCGAGATCCTTGATTTCCGCTTTGCCGTCGGCCGTCTTCTGGAAGTGCTTGCCTTCGATGCCGCGGGTCAGCAGCGTGGACATCTCCGGGTCAAGCAGCTTGTCGAAAAATCCGAGGATTTGCTTCAGCTCGGCCTCATCCTTCACGCTCGATTTCGGGAAGACGAAAAATCCGTTGTTGCCCGGCTCAGCAGGCACACGCAAGCCCTGCGGTCCCGCAAACGCTTCCACATCTACAACTACGTTCGGCACAGCCTTGACTACATTTGTGTACGAGGTAGCTGCCGCCGAAGCGACCGTATTGACCCGGATGCCGACCTTGCCCGCATTCCACTTGTTGTCCGCATCTGCGGCCTGTACGACCGAGAAATCCTGATTGACGAGCTTATCCTGGTACAGCTTGCGGATCAGCTTCATCGTGTCCACATAAGGAGCGGACATGAACTCCGGTATCACTTTTCCGTTCTCCACCCCCCACTTGTTCGGCGCCCCCTGGGATACGGCCAGGCGGGTCATGAACGCAGCGCTGGAAGCCGGATCGTTAAACGAGCGGTCCATGAAGAATCCATAGGTGTCGTTTTGCCCGTTTTTATCCGGGTCCTTGAGTGCAATATCCTTCATCGCTGTATACCAGTCATCCAATGTAACCGGTTTCTTAATGCCAAGCGCGTCAAACCAGTCCTTGCGATAGACGATGGCCGCACGGCCGATGTCCCGGTACAGCGGCAGCCCGTACAGCTTGCCGTCGACCTTGATATTATCATAATGCATAGCATTGACAGCTGACAAATTTTTGAACTGGCTGAGCAGCGGCGTAATGTCCCAGAACAGGCCGGATTCAATCGCATTCAGCGTTGTTGCATTATACGTGAGCTTGAAAGCCCTGGGCATTTCGTTGGATGCGATCATAATATTTTTCTTGTCCTCGAAGGCGGCCGCCGGAATCCACTGAATATCAAGCGTCGAATGGGTGTAGGCTTCGATGGCGCGAATAATTTCGCTGTCCTTCTTGGGAGCTTCCCCGACCTGCGGCGTCGCAATCGTCACCTTGAGCGGCGTTTTGGCCGCAGCTGCGCCATCGGACGAACCGCTGCTTGTCTCAGAGCTGCCCTGCGAGCAGCCCGCCAAGCTTCCCGCCGCGAGCAGACAAGCCATAACCGCGAACACCTTGCGTTGTTTGTTCATAAGATCAAACCCTCCTTGGAATAGTCCAGCTTTTTTATCTTTTATGAGGAAGCCTGCAAAATCAGCCCTTGACGGAGCCAAGCATGACGCCTTTGGCAAAATGCTTCTGCAGGAACGGATAAATGAGCACAATCGGCACGGTCGCAACGACAATGGATGCCATTCGGATCGTCTGCGGCATGTAATCCGTCGGGTCCTGCTGGGAGACGCTGTCCCCGATCTGGCTTTGCGACAGCAATATAATTTGGCGAAGCACAATTTGGACCGGCCACTTCTCCGAATCATTGATGTACATAACCGCATTGAAGAAGGTGTTCCAGTGGCCGACGGCGTAGAAGAGACCGAAGGTTGCCATCGCCGGCATCGACAGCGGCAGCACGATGCGGAACAGGATGCCCAGATCGTTGCAGCCGTCGATTTTAGCCGAATCCTCCAGCCCGTCGGGAATTTGCTGGAAGAAATTTTTCAGTACGATCAGGTTGAAGGCGCTGATGGCCGATGGAATCATCAAGGACCAGTACGAGTTGATCATGCCGAGCGACTTCACAACGAAGTACGTCGGAATCATACCACCGCTGAACAGCATCGTGACCAGCACCATCAGCATAATCGGGCGGCGGCCCCGCAGCGTCGCTCTCGCCAGCGGATACGCCATCAGCGAAGTAAACAGCAGATTGATCAGCGTGCCGAGCACCGTCACATAGATGGACACCAGCAAGCTGCGCGTCATCGTATCGGTCGAGAAAATATACTTGTAAGCGCCCAGTGTGAACGTGCTCGGGAACAGCAGCAGCCCGCCTTGAGCCACCTCCTCGGGAGAAGCAAACGATACAGCAATAATATACAGAAACGGGACAATAGCAAGCAACGAAACGAGCAGCAGCAGCAGCGTGTTGACTCCGTTAAACAGCCGGCCGGTCCATGTGCGGTCCTCTTGCTTCATGAAGCTCTCCTCCTTCTGTGTTTCAGTTCGTAAATGAGCTAGTAAACGCCCTCTTCACCGAATTTCTTCGCCAATGTATTGGCGCCGATGACCAGCACCAGCCCAACCAGCGATTTGAACATACCGACGGCCGCGCTGTAGCTGTACTGTGCCTGTGTCAGCCCTTTCATATACACGTAGGTGTCAAATACTTCTCCGACCTCGCGATTGATCGAATTCAGCATCAGGAAAATATGCTCGAACCCGCTGTCCAGAAACGTTCCCAGACGAAGAATAAACAAAATAACAATCGTGCTGCGAATCGCTGGCAGCGTAATGTGCCACAGCTGTCTCCACTTGCCTGCCCCGTCCATCCGGGCCGCCTCGTACAGCTGCAGATCGACGCCGGACAACGCAGCGAGGAAAATAATGGTGCCCCAGCCCGCTTCCTTCCAGATCGTCTGAATCACAATCATCGAGCGGAACCATTCCTCGCTAAGCAGAAATGGAATTTTCTCCATCCCGGCTCTGGCGATCATTTCATTGACGACGCCGCCTTCTGTAGTCAGCAGCACGTAGAAAATACCGACGACGACAACCCATGATACGAAGTGCGGCAAATACAGCAGCGTCTGTGCGACTCGCTTGAACACCTCGCGGCGAACCTCATTCAGCAGCAGCGCCAGCACAATCGGCAGCGGGAAAAAAAACACCAGATTGTAGACGGCCAGCAGCAGCGTGTTGCGGAACAGCATCCCGAATTGCGGTTCGCTGAAGAAGCGGTAGAAGTGGTCGAGTCCGACCCACGGACTGTTCAGGATGCCGATGTGCGGCTTGTACTCCTGGAAGGCCATGATCAATCCGGTCATAGGCACATACTTAAATATAATGAAGTAGAGGATGCCGGGCGCCAGCAGCAGGTACAGCAGCTTGTCCCGGACCAGATCCCGCAGCCATTGCGGCTGCTTGCGCACCGCCGGGCGGCTCGTGGCCAGCGTGTTTGGATAAGTTTTCATAAATTGTCCTCCTGGCTCATATTTCGTAAACCTTGTCATCCGGCCTCGCAGCTTGTTGTGGTCATGCAAGCCATTACTGCTGCGTCTGTCCGCCAAGCTCCGCGATTCGTGAAGCGCTTGCATTTCTAAGTATAGGAATCGCTCTTATAACTGGCAATCGTACTCGGGCAACCAATTGCTTGCAGTGGCACAAACCCTTGTGCAGCAACGGCTTTCCCGTTTGGGGATCATTCTTTTTTACGCGGAATCGTACTGATTCAACCTGTTTTCGCCGCCGTAATAACGGCCATCATCCCCAGCAAACCATCCGAAAGAACGACAAAAACTTCCTGCCCGGCGGAAGCCGTAACAGGAAGTTCAGGAAATGGCTGAAGCTATAAGCGATTCAACGCCGACACCTGCAGCGCTCCCAGAGGCACCGGCAGCTGATGCGGATTGATCAGGCTGACCGTACGCTGCTCGCCCGGCAGCAGGTCGAAGAAGTTGTCGCTGAAGCGGACATGTCCGATCGGCAGGTCCAGCTTGACCATCCGGGCGACGGCATCGGCGGCCGTTATACGGATCGTTTGCGCCTGCTCATCCACCGCTACCTCCAGCTTCGTCTGCGGCAGACGGAGCTGCTTCGGATCGCGCAAGTAATACGTATTGACCGGGGCATCCCAGCCCGGTGCCTCCAGACGGATCAGCACCTCCTCGGCTTGACGGCCCTGCAGCACCTCGGCCTCCGTCAAGCTGCCGAGCCGTACCGACCGGTTCGCACCGATTTCAGCAGCAAAGGCATGTGTAAAAAAGCGGTTGCCCGCGAAGTCGTACGCGCTCAGCGTCACCTCGCCGCTGTAGCTCTCCGGCCGGTCGTTGACGACCCACACCTGCAGCGGCTCGCCCGGCTCATGGTCCAGCGTGAGCAGCAGCGGATGATAAAACGTCTTGGCGTAATAAAACGACGCCTTGGGCAGCAGCTCATAGTCGATCATCGACCAGCTTGTCCCCGGCCAGCTGTCATTATGCTGCCAGACAAGCGTGCCGCTGGTGCGCTCCTTGTTGCGGCGGTAATGCTCAATACCGTACTTTAGCCCTTCCGCCTGCGTCAGCATGGAGAAATTCATATATTCCTCGATGTTTTGCGGAATGCCGGTATAACCCTCCATCAGCAAAATACCCTTCTGATGATTCGTATCCTTGTTGCGGTACGCCATCTCGACGCTGCCCCAATAAAACTCGCCCGGCGGCAAGTTTTTCTCCAGCGTATACCGGTTCGCGGACGCATGCATGCCGAATTCACTGCTGAACAACGTGAAGTCCTTCTTGTAATTGCGGAACGTCACGCCTTCGATGCTGTAATCCAGCAGCGGCGCTTCGCCAAACAGCCGCGGATAAACGGAGCCATGCCATACTTGCCAGTTATGGCGGTCGCCGATCGCCGGATCGTTGTCATCGAACCCGTTTTCTCTTGCGTAAGGCGAGGACGGCCAGTAAGCGCGGCTGTCGTCCAGCTCCTCCAGCACCTCCGGCAGCAGCTCGTGATAAATCGCTTCGCCGTAGAATGGGCACGTAATATCGCCGCCCGCCGATTTCATGTCATACAGCCAATCTATTTCATTGTTGCCGCACCAGAGCGCAAGCGAAGCGTAGTTGCGCAGCCGCTTGACATTATAGACCGCTTCACGGCGCACATTGTCCATAAAGTCTTTGTTAAAATCCGGAAACAAGGCGTTAGCGAAGGCAAAATCCTGCCAGACAAGCACGCCAAGCCGGTCGCACTCGTCATAGAAGACGTCCTTCTCATAAATACCGCCGCCCCAGACACGCAGCATATTCATATGTGATTCGACCGACAGCTCGATCAGATCGCGGTACCGGCTATCGGGAATCGCCCCGATATAATGGTCTGCCGGAATCCAGTTCGCCCCCTTGGCGAACAGCTTCACGCCGTTCAGCAGAAAAGCAAACGCATGTCGGCCCTGCTCGTCCGTCAGCTGCAGCTCGATCATCCGGATGCCAAACGGCTTGCTGTAGCGGTCCACCTCCTGGCCGTCCGCTCGCAGCACAACCTCCAGCCGGTACAAATAGGGCTCGCCGAGATCATGCGTCCACCACAGCCGCGGCTCCGCTACATTCAGCTCGAATTGCCCATTTTTGCCCTGCACCTGGCCCTGCGCCTCCGCAACCGTCTCACCCTCGCGGGAAATAAGACGCAGCTCGCATGTCCGCTGCTGGTCGCGGCGGTAGGCGGTCAGCTCCACATTGACCAGCACGCGGGCGGCCTCCGCATGAGCCAGAGTCGTCCGGGCGAACACGCTGTCGAGCCGCGCCGAGCGGCTGCGCCGCACATGTACCTTGCCCCAGATGCCGACCGTCACCATACGCGGACCCCAGTCCCAGCCAAAATTCATCGCCGCCTTGCGCAGCCACGGACGCTCCTTCGTATAGGACGACCATTGGAACTGCTCCTTGTCGCGGTTATGCAAATAAAGCGGATCAAAGCGGACCGCAATCGTATTTTTGCCTTGACGCAGCACACGAGTCACGTCAAACGAATGGCCCATCAGCATGTTATCCGTTTTGCCGATTTCCAGTCCATTTACAAAGACAGTCGCAAACGTATCCAGCCCCTCGAAGATCAGCTCGTGCTTCTCCTCGCTGTCCTCCTTGCTGTAATCGAAGCTCGTCCGGTACCACCACTCCTTCTGCTCGATCCAGCGGCTTTTCGCATCGTTGTGGCCGAAGTACGGGTGGTCAATCAGATTGCGCTCGATCAGGGCGGAGTGCACATCCCCCGGCACACGGGCTGTTATCCAGAAGCGGTCGTCCAGCCAGGCCGACGCCACCTCCAGCGGCTTCATTTGTCCGACATCGTAATGCTGAATTCTCCACAAGCCTGTCAATTCCATGCGCGTTTCTCTCCTTATATGTGCATAAGCTACTCCGGCTGCCCGGAGCGAACTGCGGCCTGCGCCGCCTCCTCGCGATATTCGCTTGGCGTCTTGCCCGTAAATTTCTTGAACACCTGGCTGAAATATTTCACGTCCTCGAAGCCGACCCGCGCGGCAATTTCGCCGACCTTGGCCGGAGAGACGGCCAACAGCTCCATCGCCCGGCGCATCTTCTGACGGGTCACGTAATCGCCGAACGTCATGCCGACCTCTTTCTTGAATACCTCGCTCAGATGGTTCGGGTGAAGATGCACGAACCGCGCTACCTGCTGCAGCCCGATATCGTTGCCCATCTGCTCCTCGATATACGCAATCGCCTTCTGGGCATGTGTCGCCTGGCCTTGGCCAAGCTGCTCATGATACAGCTTCATAATGCCGTTCAGATGCTGGTAAAGCACGTCCAGCGGAGCAAAGCCGCGCTTCAGCAGCAAATTTTCCCGCTGACGGTCTGCAGCCCCCGTACGCCCAGTCGCCGTCAGCACCCGCTCCAGCCAGCGATGCGCCGACAACGCCACCGAACGGATCAGCGACTCCAGCGATTCCAGCGTCATGTCGGGATCATCAAGCTGCTCCTGCACGTACCGCTTCACCCACGACTTGAGCGCCGCCGGATCATGCTCCAGCAAAATCGACGACAGCCGCTGCTCCTCCTCCTGCGTGCATACCGTTTTGGCGCCGCGCCGCTTGACGATTTCGCTGTAATCCAGCGTATGCACAGGCAGCAGCGGCTTGTAGCCGAACACGTAGTCAGCCGTGGCGTAGGAGTGGTGCAGCTTGGCCGGATCGGCAACCGCGTCGCCCGCCGCCAAAAACAGGCTGCACTTGAGCTGGCGCTCAATTTTTTTCAGCACAGTCTGATGCGCCGCCCCGCCGCCCGCGCTGCCTTGCTCCAGCCGAACGACGACAATAATCCGCTTCTTTTGAATGTGCGTTTCACACGGCAGCAGCTCGGCCAGCATATTCGTCACGGCAAACAGCAGCAGCGACTCGGCAGACGCCGAAGCGCCCCAGCCGTCGGCCGCCACGATCAGCGTTTGCAGAGCCGCTTGCTCCGGTCCGCGCTGGAATAATCCGGGCAAATAGGCGCTCAGCAGTTGAGCATCCACACCGTCTGCCTCGCCGTCGATGACCAAGCGCTCGAACAGCCGGTTGCGTACTTCCTTGTTTTTATGGTAATCCTCGCTCAGATGTCGCCACTTTTCCTCGATGCGCTGCCGCGCCTTCAAGACCGTCTTCATAATTTCATCCGGGCGGCTCGATTTGAGCAAGTAATCGCTGACCTCCTGTCGGATCGCCTGCTGCATATAGGCAAAGTCATCGTAGCCGGACAGCACGATCACCTCCAGATCAGGCAGCAGCAGCTTCGCCTCAGCCGCCAGCTCCAGCCCGGTTTTCCCCTTCATCCGGATGTCCGTCAGCAAAATATGCGGCCGCTCCTCCTCCATCCGCCGCAACGCTTCCTCGGCCGAGGCCGCAGGCTCAAGCAGCTCGATGCCGATTTCCTGCCACTTGATCACCTTCGCCAATCCGGTGCGGATAATAACCTCGTCATCGACGATCATGATTTTCATACTGCGGCCCCTCCAATCTCGGAATTGTGAATGAAATGCGGGTGCCTGCGCCCTCCCGGCTTTCCAGGTGCAGCCCGGACTCCAGCCCGTAATGGAGCAGCAGCCGCTCATGCACGTTGCGCAGCCCATAGCTGGCCTCGGAGGACGCCTCCCCTTCCGCCGCATGCAAGCTGCTTCTCACCTGCTCCAGCCGTTCGGTCGACATGCCGACCCCGTCATCCAGCACCATAAAGCTCATCAGCATGCCCTGGCGTTCAATGTGAATCGAAATTTGCCCCTTCGCGCCTTTCTGCTGAATGCCGTGAATCATCGCATTTTCGACGAGCGGCTGCAGCAGCAGCTTGAGCATAAACGCCTGATTCAGCTCTTCGTCGACCGTGAAGTCCACATCGAACTCATCGGGAAAACGGATCGACTGCACGACCGCATAATTGCGGATATGGGCCAGCTCCTGCGCGACGTGGCAATATTCTTTGCCGCGATTCAAGCTGAAGCGCAGAAAATCGCTAAGCGCCCCGACCATCTCGGCGATCCGCTGCTGATCCTCCATCAGTGCGATCCAGTGAATCGAGGATAACGTATTATAAAGAAAATGCGGGTTAATTTGCGCCTGCAGCGCCCGCATGTCCGCTTCCTTCTTCCGCGACTCCTGATGAATCAGCCGCAGCTTGAGCGATTCAATATGCGTGCCGAGCTTATTGTAGCTGGCCGCCAACCGTCCAATTTCGTCCGGTGAACCGATCGGATAAATCGGCAGCGGCTCATCCGGATTCAGCTTCGTCAGCAGCCGGGTAAGCGCCCGGAGCGGGTTGGTCACCCTCTGCACGACAAACAGCGTCAGCCCGACGGTCAGCAGCACCGACACGACAACAGCCGCCCCGGTCAGCACGAGAATAAAGCGGTTTTCCGCCCAATACAGGTCAAACGGAATGACGCCGACCAGCGTCCAGCCTGTCGCCTCATCGCGGTAATGCAGGAACGTCTGCCGATCGCTTCCTTCACCGACCGTCATCGCGCCCGAGCCCGGCCCCATCGTATTCACGAGCTGCCGGGGGAAACGGTTCCCGTCGGCGCCAAGCAGCCGCTTGTCCGTCGCCGATAAAATGTCCCCTCGCTCATTCAGCAGCACGACTTGTCCCTGTCCTTCGATCAGTTGAGGCTCCGTCCAGTTGCGCGACACAGCCTCCTCATCCAGACTAATGACCAGCCAGCCGAGCGTCTGGTACGTGCCCGCAGCGCGAAGCGGCCGGACAAAAGACATGACCTGCCGCGTGCCCGCGTAATTTTCAATTTTGTAGCGGCCCGTCCATTGCTTGCTCACCACCTGATTGAAATCAAGCTTCAGCTCCGAATAATAGCTGGCCGCGGTAGAGATCGGCTCTGCACCGTTGGACGGATAAATCGTCATGCTGGATATATAGTTTTTGGAATAAACGAGATTGGTCATCATGCCCAAAATACGCGTTCGCAGCGCGCTATCCTCCGGCAGCCCCTTCATCCCTTCCTGGATATCCTGCAGGCCGATCAAGTAAATCGAAATATTTTCAACATCCTTCACAATAAACTGCAGCTTGGCGCCCATCTGGGCCAGCGTGTCTATGCCGGACTGCTTCGTTTTTTGCTCGGTGCTGCGGGAAGAAATGATGTACGCAAAGCAGCCAAGGGAAACGAGCGGCAGCAGCGTCGTAATCAGCATGAACAGCGACAGCTTGCGCCGCAGCGATTCGTTCATCCAGGTCAACATCCGCATCCTCCGTTCTGCCTTGGCTTCGCCTCCGCTAATTTCACTGCCGCCCGGCAGCGCTTATGCCCAGTTTACCCTTTGACTGCGCCTGCTGTCATGCCTTTCATGACATGCTCCTGGAAAATCAGGTAGACGGCAATCGTCGGCAGCACCGCCAGCGTCATCGCCGCGAGCGTCAGGCCGAAGTCGGTCTGGTAGCCGTCGGCAAAGTTGGCAATGCTGAGCGGCAGCGTTTTGAGGCTGGATTTGCTTATAAACACGAGCGCAAACGAGAAATCATTCCAGAAATGCAGGAAGCTCAAAATCGTTACGGTGGACAGCGCAGGCAGCGAAATCGGCAGCATAATGCGCCAGAAAACACCCCACAAGCCTGTACCGTCAATAAATGCCGCTTCTTCGATTTCCTTCGGGATCGTAGCAAGATAAGCGGTCAGCACGAAAATCGCGGTCGGCAGCGCAAACGCCGTGTAGGGCAAAATAAGCGCCCAATACGTATTCAGCAGCGAAAGCTGCTTCATCATAATAAACAGCGGAACAAGCGTGCTGTGAATCGGAATAAGCATCCCCACCACGAAGAAGGTCAGAATCAAGCCTTTGAAGCGGAATTTAAGCCGGGCCAGCGCATACGCGGCGAGCGCCGTAATGAACAACGTCAGCACCAGACTGACAATCGAAACGAGCACGGAGTTGCCGAACGCAACGCCCATCTTGGACGACTGCCAGGCGAGCACGAAGTTGTCGAAGCTCCACTTGACAGGCAAGCCGAACGGCTTATTGTAAAACTCGGCATTTGACTTAAAGGCGCTGATAAACAGCCAGAACAGCGGATACAGCGTCAGCGCCGCATACAAGGTGAGCAGCGTCCAGAGCAAGCCCGATCTCCATTTTTGCAAGGTAACAGATGATTGCATACATACTCCTCCTTTCTATGGCGGCGTTAAGCGTCCGCTTTGCGGCGGGTCAGCCATTGGCTAATGCCGATAAACACTAGACTTAGCAGGACGATTGACGTGGAAATCGCGCTGCCGAAGCCATACCGGTAGGATGAGAAGGTCGAGTTATACATATACGTAGCCAGCAGCTCGGTCGCATGCGCCGGGCCGCCCTTCGTCATCACGTACACCAAATCAAACGACTTCAGACTGCCGGAAATACATAAAATAATCGCTACCTGCAGTGTTCCCCAAATCATCGGCAATGTGATCGTAATCAGCTTGCGCAGCCCTTGGACGCCGTCGATTTTAGCCGCATCGTGAATATCGCCGGGGATATTTTGCAGCGCGGAAATAAACAAGATCAAGTAAAGACCGACAAAGCTCCAGACCAGCGGCGGCGTCAGCGAGAAAATCGCGATTTTCGGGTCGGACAGCCACTGCAGCTTCCAGCCGGACAAGCCGAAGCTATCGAGCAGGAAGTTCAAAATCCCGATTTGCGGGTGGTACATATATTGCCAGATCATCCCGATGACAACCGACGACAGCACCATCGGCATAAATACCGCCGAGCGGATAAACCGTTGAACACCGTTATTTTTGGACAGCAAAATGCCCAGCACAAGCGCAATCGGCAGTTGACCGAACACCGAGGCCAGTACAAAGATCAAGTTATTTTTGAGCGCCCGCCAAAAAATCGGGTCTTTGGCAATTTCGATATAGTTGTCGAGGCCGATAAACTTGGCCGCTCCGATCCCTTTCCAATCGAAAAATCCGTAGTAGGCCGACCAGATGACCGGCACAAATACGAACAATGCGTAGAGAAGGAGCGCAGGGGCTAAGCACATCACGATAAAGCTGCGTAGATAAGAAACATTCATCATGCTCACTTCCTTCTGCCGAATGTAGTCAGCCCTCCATACGGAGGGCTGTCTGCCAACTCATTTATTTGCCAAGCGCGCCTGCTTGTGCGTCCTGAATTTTTTTGGCGACCGCTTCCGGGCTGCCGCCCGAGAGTAGCTCCTGCAAGCCGTTGTTGATCACCTCGACTGCCGCCGAGCTCAGCTTGGAATCATACACCGGCGATATTTTCACCGTTTTCATCAGCTCGTTCAGCTCGACGAACAGCGGGTGCGCCTTCGATTTGTCCACATCAATTTTGTAGCTGACCAGCGTGCTGCTATCCAGCGTTGCTTTCTGGCCGTCCGGTCCGGACAAAGCGTAGAACAGCTGCATCGCCGCATCCTTCTTCGCGCCGGACAGCTTTTGGCTGACGCCGAGGCCTGTACCCACGACACCGGACGTCGTTTTCGCGTCGCCCTTGCCGCCCTCGATAGGGGGGAGGATCGTCACATGGGTCGTATCCAGCACTTCCTTAGGCGCGTTTTTCACAACGTCAGCCATCGCCCAGCCGCCGTCGATAAACATTGCCGCTTTACCCTGGAAGTACAGCTGGCGCATCTGGTTTTGGTCAATGCTGTTAAAGCCGTCCTGGAACGTCTTCGCAGTTCCCATGTCCTGCAAAATTTTCAATGATTTTACAAATTCAGCGTCCGTAAACTTCGCTCCGTCCTGCTTCGCCGCCTTGAGGAACCAGTCCGTGCCGGTGACGCGATCCGCAATTGCGCTGAAGATCGTCGATTGCGCGGCCCAGTTCGCCTTGTTGCCGAGCGCGACCGGAATGACGTTGTTTTTGTTGAACGTCTCGACAGCCGCTTGCAGCTCAGCCCACGTTTGCGGAACCTTGACGCCGAACTTGTCGAAAATCGCCTGGTTGTAGTAAATAAACGAAGAAGGAGACAAGTTCATCGGAACCGAATAAATTTTGCCGTCTACCGTATAGCCGTCAAACGCCTTGTCGATGAAGTTGTTTTTCCATTCCGGCTTGCTGTTCAGAAACTCATCGACAGGCTGCAGCAGGTTGCCGCCGACAAACTCCTTGGTCATCGCATCCGGCCACATCACAAACAGGTCCGGCATATCATTGGCCGCTGCTACCGTTTTCAAACGGGTTTTCAAGCCATCTGTCGGCAAGCCTTCGATTTCAAGCTTGATGTTCGGATGCTGCGCAGAGAAATCGTCGAGAATTTTCCGCATCGCAATCGCTTTCGCATCCTGGCCCGTCCAGTTGTGCCATATGGTCAAGCTGACCTTTTCACCTGCGCCGCCTCCCGCGCCTTGCTCTGCAGGTTGATCTGTATTACCGCATGCAGCCAGCAAGGATGCCGTTGCCAGCAAGCTGACGCCCATTTTAACCGCTTTATTTTTCATTCCGTTTGCCTCCCTTTTGTGCTTCCCTACTCGTATTGTACTCATCTCCCGGCATCTTAGTAAGGCGAATATCATAAGGAACAGGGTAGAAAATGATCGGATTGCATGATCAAAGCAGAAAGCAAAAACCCAAGCTTTACCCCGGCTCAACAAGGGATAGGCTTGGATTGAAGCTGCGCCGTATGCCTAAAAGGCAGGGGCTTCCCAGATCATCCCCCCCGGCCGATGCTCCCTTTTCCTCCCGAATCGTACCGGATCATACCCGAAATGGTTGTTTCCCCGACTGGAGAAGTATGGTATTCGCGCGTGTGTTACCCGTCTTCGCCCCATGAATAGCAGCATTCATCCTTTTTTCAGCCAAATTGTTACTTCCGCTTGTCCGCTCTGTTCCAGTACGATGAACACATTACACATATGGCATGAACGTTGACCGCTTGCGGGATCACGTTCCGATCAGGTTACGGAGGTATGCGGTTTATGAGCCAAACGATTACGTATACGCTTTCAAGCTCCGCCAAACGAATAGACGGCGGCCGCTTGTCCGACTGCGGCGGCTGCAGCCCGCAAGGGGAGCGCTACGGCTTCACCAGCTTTTATATGACCCATAACGGACAGCCGTTTATTCCGGTTGTCGGCGAGTTTCATTTTTCGCGGTTTTCCGCGCTGCATTGGGAGGAAGAGCTGCTGAAGATGAAAGCCGGAGGTGTGAATATTATCGCCACCTACGTCTTCTGGATTCACCACGAGGAGCAGGAAGGCGTGTTCGACTGGAGCGGCGACCGCAGCCTGCGGCATTTCGTCGACCTGTGCGCGAAGCTGAAGCTGCCACTCATTTTGCGGATCGGCCCGTTTTGCCATGGCGAGGTGCGCAACGGCGGGCTTCCGGACTGGCTGTTCGCAAAGCCGGTAGAGATTCGTTCTAATGATCCGGGGTATTTGACGTATGCGCGGCGGCTGTACCGGGAAATAGCGCGGCAGGCGCGGGGGCGGCTGTTCCAGGAGGGCGGTCCGATTATTGCGGTGCAGCTGGAAAATGAATATATGCATGCCGGCGCGCCCGCTGACGCATGGGGCTACAAGCATGGCCAATTTATAAGCGCCGGCCGGGACGGCGCAGCCCATCTGACGGAGCTGCGGCGGATCGCGGAAGGCTGCGGCATCCGGCCGCTATTTTTCACTGCAACGGCGTGGGGCGGCGCAGCGGTGCCGGAGGATGGCGTGCTGCCGATGCTCGCCGCCTACGCGTATACGCCGTGGGTGCCGAATCAGCCCCCGAGCCGGGAATACGTCTACCGCGACCTGCATGTGCAGCCCGCCGAGCCGGTCGGCTATGATACGCTGCAATTCCCTGTCGCCTACTGCGAGATGGCGGGCGGGATGCAGGCAAGCTACAACGCGCGGCCGGTTGTGCCTGCGGCCAGCGTGGAGGCGATGACACTCGTGAAGCTGGCCAGCGGCAGCAACCTGCTCGGCTACTACATGTACCACGGCGGGTCGAATCCGGTCGGACGCACGTTTTTGAACGAGCAGTTTTTGCCGAAAATTTCGTACGATTACCAGGCTCCGATCGGTGAATTCGGGCTTGTCAACGAATCGTATCACCACATTCGCAGCCTGTCGCTGTTTCTGGAGGCGTACGGCGGCCTGCTGGCTCCGATGGGCACCGTCATTCCGGACGGTCAAAGCGATATCGCTCCGACCGAGACCGGCTCGCTGCGCTGGTGCCTCCGCGAGCGGGACGGATCCGGCTTCCTGTTCCTGAACAACTTCCAGGACCATGTAGACTTGCCGGACCGGACGTTCCGCTTGCAGCTTGCAACCGCGCAAGGCGACGTCCGCTTCCCGTACGAGGGGACGATCACGCTGTCTGGCGGCGCTTGCGCGGTGCTGCCGTTTCATCTGGAGCTGGACGGCGTGAAATTCGTCAGCGCAACCGTCCAGCCGTTAACCCGGCTGGCCTCGCCAGACGGCCCGTGTCTTGTCTTCTACGCGCATGACGGGATGCGGCCGGAATTCGTGCTGGATAAGGGAACCGCTCCAGCCGTACAGGGGGAAGGCGCGGCGGTGGAGGATCACGGCGCGTATTGGGTCATTCGCCCTGTGCCGGGCCGGGCGCAGGCGGTCACCGTCAGCCGGACGGACGGTACCGTCGTCCGTTTGCTGACCTTGACGCGGCAGGAAGCGCTGCAGGCGTACCGCTTCCGGCTGTGGGGCGAGGAGCGGCTGGTGCTCAGCCCGCAGCTGCTGACGGCCGACGACGGGCGGCTCGTCTGCGACGCGCCAGGCTCGGCCCAGGTCGAGGCCGCGATTTATCCGGCCCCGGCCTGCATGCTGCGGCATGAGCAAGGCGTGCTCACTGCCGCAACGAGCGGCGGCTTCGCCGTCTATACGTGCGGCTTGCCCGCGTATGCAGCCCAGGCCGCGCTGCGCGTGCAGCCGGTATCGGAACGGGCGGCGCTGCTGCACCTTGACATCGCCTGGCCGGAGGAGGTCGAGGATGTCATTCTGGAGATCAGCTATGACGGCGATGTCGCCGCCGCCTATATCGGGGATCGGCTGCTGACCGATCATATTCATGACGGCAGCGTCTGGCGAATCGGGCTGAAGCAGTTCCGCGCCGCGCTGGAGGAACAACCGCTGCACTTGTCCATTACCCCGCTGCGCAAAGGCACCGTCCGCCGCTACGTCAATCAGGCGTACGTCGAGCGGTTCGACGGCGTTGAGATCGCCTGCTTCCACCGCATACAGGCCGTCCCGGTATACAGGACAGCCTGGTCAAGAGCATGGACGGACGAGGACGGCCGCGTTCAGGGGGGCAGCAGCGGCTAAAAATTATCGCCGCCGCTGGAGCCGGAATTCGAGCTGGAGAAGCTGTCGCCGCCGGAACTGCCAGAGCTGGAGCCGGAACTGGAGCTGCTGCTCCAGCTCCGGCTCTGCTCCTCCTGCTGCTGCCGGAGCTGGCGCTCCTGCTCCTCGGCCCGCTCCCGCTCGCGCTGCTCCTCGGCTCTTTGCCGGTCCCGCTCCCGCTGCTCCTCGCGCATCTCGGCTTCATAAATCGACTGCATCCGGGAAGCCGACCGCTCCGCTGCCGCCAACTCCTGCATCGCGTCCGCATACAGCCCCAGCGACAGCAGATGCTGCGCTTGCTGCATGGAGCTGCTATAGCTTGACGAATAAGAACGGGTGCTCCTCCGTGAGCTGGCCCGCGCATAGGTCCATCTGAAGCTTGCGTTCAGCTGACGCATCCGCTGCACTGCCTCTTTTTTCGCACGCATCAACCGGTCAACCCCATGCTCGAACGCATTCACCTGTCCGCTGAACACATTGTATGCCTCCTGAATACGCGACACATGCAGCGGCTGACGGGACAGCAGCTGATCCAGCAGCCGCTTCTGCGGCTCAATGATGCCTGGCAGCCGGCCTGTATCCCCGGAGGCGGACGACTGCAGCGGCAGCCTTTCCTTGACTGCCCTAGAATGGACGCGCTCGTAGCGGCTCCAATCCTTTCGCACAGCCGCGATCAGCTCGTTCAGCTGCTTCACAACGCGGTCGTAAGTCCCTAACGACTGCTGCAGCTGGTTGTTTGCCTCGGCATACATCTGCTGGACCTCGCCCAGACCGCCGTCCGCTTGCTGGTAAGACTGGTCGGCAAACTGCTGCCGGACAGCCGGGAACCTGCGCTCCAGCTCAGTGAACAGCAGCTCCACCAGCCGGTATTCATCCGGCAGCTCCGGCCAGGCCGAGCTGTCGAACTCCCGCTGCAGCCTTGCCCGCATTTCGCGCAGCGATTCGAAATCTGCGGCGAAGCTGCGCAGCTGCTCCTGAACGCGGCGCAGCCTGGGCTCCAGCGCCTGCTTTAATTTGACCTGCTGCCGCAGGTCCTGCCACGCCCCGGACAACAGCCGCTGCGCGTGCGTCTTCAGCTCGGCGGCCGTCGCCAAATCTCCCGCCGCCAAGGCTGTCCTGTACGCAGATACATCAGCCTCCGCTTCCGCGATGTCCTGCAGCGGGTCAATTTCCACCGCCTGCATCGACTGCTGGCGCATCAGCTCATTGACCCGGCTGCGAGTGTCGTCTACTTCACCGGCAGCTTCCTCCAGCCACGCCTTCAGCTCAGGCAGCCGGTTCAGCAGCTCCCCGTACAAGCTCAGCTTCTCACTTACCGTCTCCAGCGCTTGCCCGGCGTCAAACAGCTCGATCAGCTGCCGCTCATGCACCGCAGCAATTTGCTGCTGGAACCGTGCGATGTCCGCCAGCAGGCGCCCAAGCTCCTCTCCGGATGCCGCGATCGTAGCCGCCTTGCTTTGCAGCTGCCGGGCTTCCGCCTCAAGCTGCTGAATGACAAGCGGATTTTGCTGATCCCAGCTTACCATTTCCTTAATGCGGGCCATGACCGGCTGCTTGCGCGCCTGCAGCTCCTTCAGCCGAACAGCCGCTTGCTTGAGCTCCTGCCGCCTGCTGCGGGCAAAGTCAAAGAACGTCAGCCGGATTTCCTCAAGCTGGGTGATCAGCTCCTGGACATCTGCGCCCAGCCGATCAAGCTCCCCGTCCACCTCGCGAATCATCGTTTTCGTAAACATCGACGTGTACAGCCCGGCCAGCGTTGCCAACTGCTCACTGCCCTGCAGCAGCTCAACCGACAACGCTTGGGACAGCTTCAGCCTGCGCAGCCGGACCGTCTTCTGCCACAAAAATATCATCAGGCGCACCAGCAGCAGCAGAACCAGCAGCACGGCGATCAGGAAACCCAGCAGGATGCCCAGGGTAACCCAAACACTCTGTGAATCCGGCTGCCGCCCATCCTCCCAAAGCGCCGGGTTGGACGGCGCTTCTTCTTCTGCTCCTGCTTCGGCCTGCGGCTGCTCCGGACTTGTCGGCGCGGGGGCGGCGGCAGGCGGCGCTGCCTCCTTCGTTTCCAGCGGCGGCAAGGCGTTCATCGCATCAATCAAAGCGATCAAGCCTTGAACGTAGTCGTCCTTTTTCGCCGGCGGGGTGAAATGCTTGCCGATCATCTGATCCAGCATGGATCGTCCGGCGTAGCTGTCCCCCGCATAGTTCACAGGCAGCGCATCCAGCCGCCGCTGCAGGTCGGCGTTGTTGAAGTGCATCTCGATCCGGCGTTCGCCCTTCGAGATCAGCACAAAAATATCATCGGCCTGCAGCTCCCACGATTGATACGCCGCGCGGGCCAAATCGGCTCCCTGCTGCCCGCCGAAGCTGCTCACGGTCACGATATAAAACGGGTACACCGAGGCCGCCGCCGCCTTTTCTAGCTTCAGAAGCTGGGCTTTCGGAAACATCCCGGCCGTATCCTGCACATGCTGGCTGCCCTTGGACGGGATCGCTGCAGCCGCCCGAGCAATGCCGGCCGAGCCCGTCACGACATCGGCTGCCCCGCCTAGCAGCAGAATGCAGACAAGCAGCCACATCACTATTTTTTTCATCAAGTCCTCCCGAATGATGCAAGATTTACCGCTATTATAGCAAAAATTGCTAGAATTCGCGGCTATTTTCTGCACAAGTCTCCTGAGAGCCCAGAGACCAGCGCAAAAAACCGGGACTTGGCTCCCTCGAGGAAGGAGGACAATCCCGGTTTTCGTTCCTCATTCGTGTACACGACAGCTTTCGTCACGATCCGTCTACTCCGCATATGCCCGAAGCAGCCGGATCGTTTCCTCGGCCTCTCCCGGCTCAGCGGGCATCAAGCCGTTGGCGGCCCAGCAATCCACACATTGCTGCTCGGTCACACAGGTGTGCGCCCGCTGGCACGTATAGCAAAACTGCAAATAGTTTCGGGTAACGACCGTTTCCGTTTCCATTTCCTGAGCTGTTCGATGAGCGTTCATCTGGCTTCACTCCTTCGTTTCTTATGCGTTAAGCATACCATGATGTTCAAACATAGTATGTGATTATTTTCACAAATAAATGCGAAGTTATTCGCTTTACCTGAAACCTGCTGAAAAGACGGCCGACCCTGGCTGTCAGCCGCCTTTGGTTCTTACCCGTTATTTCTTTTCCAGCACAGCAAAGTAATTATCTTCATCATCAGCAAAGTTAAATACGCGGCCGAACGGCATCGACACCAGCTCGCCGACCTTCACCTGTTTATTCGACAAGTCGCTGTACAGCTGATCCAGATGATCCGAGAAAAACATCAACGAAGGCGTGCCGAGATTTAATTCAGGCGACATTTTGGCGACAAATTCCTTGCTGTGGAGAATAATGCTCGTTTCTGCCTCCTGCGTGGGGGCAATTTCAATCCAGCGCATGCCTTGACCGTTGTTCTCCTCGGCGATGACTTGAAATCCTGCTTTTTCTGTCCAAAACTCCACTGCCGCATCCTGGTTGTTTACATACAGCATAATTTGACCGACCTTGCTGATCATGGATGGTTCACTCCCTGGAGAAAGAATTGGCTCGACTCGCAGCAGCGCCCGTGCCGCAAGCACGCCCGCCAGCACAGCTTGTCTTGGCTGCCCAATTCCTAGTATACCACACCGATGAAGGCAGCATTTCTCATCCCTTGCTTTTTTTAGCGCCGGGCTGGTATCGCTGCCTGCGCGGACAGCCGTGTTGCGGCTGCGCCTGCAACAACAACACAAAACGGACCCTGCTGGCAGAGTCCGTTCCTTGCATTTAGCCTCGCGGCAGCGCAGCCAGCTGCAGCTTGAATGTTTTGATCTCATACGGCTGGATTGCGAAGGTGACCGGGCCGGTAGCCAGCTCCGACGCGCACGGCCGCTCCATCAGATCCGTTTCCTGCCAGCCGACAATGTCGGCGTCGCTGCGCAGCGTAACGGAGCCGCGCCGCCCGATGCATTCATGCAGACGCACAATTAATCCGTCACCGTCCTCGGCCCGCTTGACCGCATCAATCATAATATGATCCGCATACGTCGCCAGCAGGGAGAAGGCTTCCTCTGCGGCCCGGCCCGAAGCCGCCGTCAGCGGATTGTTCAGCGACCACGCAGCCTGGACGGTTCCGGCCTGCACCCAGTCTCCCTCATGCGGCAGCAGCGCGTACGTAAACCGATGCTCGCCTTGATCCGCTTGCGGGTCAGGCACCAGCGCCGACTTGATCAGCGACAGGCGAAGCACATGCTCCTTGATATCATAGCCGTACTTGCAATCGTTAAGCAGGCTGACGCCATAATCGCGCTCGGACAAGTCGGCCCACTGATGGCCAACGCTTTCGAAGCGGGCGTAATCCCAGCTTGTGTTCCAATGCGTCGGACGCTTGACGTTGCCGAACTGAATGTCGTAGGTTGCCTCGCTGGCGTGTACGTGAACAGGGAACGCCACCTTCAGCAGCTGGCGCTGCTCGTGCCAGTCTACGTCCGTCACGAAGTCGATCCGCCGCTGATCGGCGTATACGATCATCTGCTGTGCCATCCGTGAATTCCGGTACGTCCATTCAAAACGAACGACCGCACGCACGCTGCCAAGCTCCTCCAGCTCAATCCGCGTGCACGTCTCAACGGTCCGCATCTTTTCCTGATAAAAAATGTCGATATCCCAAGCCTCATGGCGGCCCTTCGGCTTGTCCTCGAACACCTGCAGCACGTTGCCCGCTTCGCCTGCCGCGAGCACCTCGCGTCCGGCGATCCGGTCGTACAGCCGGGTCAATTGTCCGGACTCATTCCAGACCAGCTCATAAAACGGCGTCGTCAGCCCGTTTTCCTGCGCCTGGAACGGCAGCTCGGCAGCCGCCTGCGCCGGCTCTGCGGCTCCATCAGCGCTAACCGCGCGAATAACCGCGTAGCCCAACGAAGGCAGATCGTCCACCTGTACCTGCCAGCCTGCGCCGGAGCGCTGGGCGGGCAGCGTCCGTCCGCCTGCATCCTTCCACACCACATGGTTCAGCGCGCCGTCGGCTGGCAAGGCAACCACATCGCTGCGTTTCCACGAGCTGCTGTTGAACACCGTAAAGCATTGCTCATCGGGCGCGTCAGCCGTCTTGTCCGCATCGGTCAGCTGCCCGGCAACCGCTCCGCTCCGACCTTCCGCGTCCTCCGCATCCGAAGGTCCCGCATCCAAGCCGCTCACAGGCTCTGCCCGGTCGCGGCCAGCCGAAGCTTCCGCGATCTGGCCGGCCGGCGCCAGCAGCCCTTGGGCCGCCTGTCCCCAAGCCGTACGCGCAGCGTCAAACGCCTCGCCGTATTCAATCCGGCAGTCCTCATACACCTCGCCAATCGAGGAGCCGGGAATAATATCATGGAACTGGTTGCGCAAAATAATGATCCAGCCGGCGTCCAGCGCCGTCTTCGGATAGGCGTCCCAGCTGCCGCTGTACAGGCTGCCGAGTACGGCCATCCATTCCGTTTCGCGGTACAGCAGCTCCAGCTTCCGGTTCGCCCATTTGTTATACGCCTGGCTTGTATACGTACCGCGATGCAGCTCCAGATAAAGCTCGCCGTTCCACGTATGTACATAACGGTCCGTCTCGGCCACCGTCTGCTTCAGCTGGTCGAAATATTCGTCTGCCCGGCCCGTGGTCACCTGCGGCAAGCCCGGCATATGCTCCAGCCGCCTCCGCAGCTCCAGCATCTCGCGGTTTACCCCGCCGCCTCCGTCGCCGTAGCCATATGCGAGCAGCAGTTCGCGGTTAATTTCCTTGTCGCGATAGCCATCCCATATGCCTGTCACCGACTCCGGCGTCACACTGCCGTTATACGTGTAATAAAAGGCGCCTTCGCTTGTGCCCGGATCAGGGGTCGTAATAAAATGCGTCAGCACCTCGCTGCCGTCTATGCCCTTCCAGCGGAACGTATCATGCGGCATCCGGTTGTACTGATTCCAGCTGATTTTGGTCGTCATAAACATATCAATGCCGGATTTCCGCAAAATTTGCGGCAGCGCCCAGCTATAGCCGAATACATCCGGCAGCCACAGGTACCGGCATTCTACGCCGAATTCCTCGCGGAAAAACCGGGTGCCGTACAGCAGCTGGCGCACCAGCGCCTCGCCTGAAGCGAGATTGCAGTCCGCTTCCAGCCACATCGCGCCGCCGGCCTCCCAGCGCCCCTCCGCTACCCGCTGCTTGATTTGCTCGTAAATGTCCGGGTAATCCTCTTTGATATAGGCGTAAAGCTGCGGCTGCGTTTGCAAGAACACATAATCCGGGTACTGCTCCATCAGCCGCAGCACGGTCGAAAACGAGCGGGCGGCCTTCTCCCGGGTATGCTTCAGCCGCCACAGCCAGGCAACGTCGATATGCGTATGGCCGATGCAGCGCACCTGCACCGGATGATGCTTGGGCATCCGCTCCAGCTCGCGCTTCAGCACATCCCGCGCTTCCTCCACCGAGGCGTAAAACAGGTCGGAGCCAGGCTCGGACCAGTCGATCCGCAGAAACGCCCGGTCAAGCGCAGCCAGCAGCTCATGCTGCTCCGGCTGCCGCTCGCTGAGCGTCTGTACCGTTTCCAGCATGGCGCGCCCGGTATAGTACAGATCGTCGGTCGGCTCATCCAGCCAGCCGAGCTGCGCCTTGCTGAATTTGTGCTCGATCGGAGCCGCCTTGCCGTAGCCGTTCAAGCCGGACCAGAGACGGAAGCGGAACTGTACCTGCGTGCCGGCCAGCGCTTCCTGGAGAAAAACTTCCTCGTGATTGGAGTCGACGCCCTGATACGGACGTCCGTTCAGAAACAGCAGCGATTCGAAGCCGCTGTTATTCCCGTTGCCTGTCGCCCCGAAATCAAACAGGCCGATGACCTTGCGGGATTTCCATGCTTCCGGAACGTCCGCTTCGAACGCCAGCCATACATACAGATCGCGGCCAACCCACGCATCGCCCACGCGCAGCGGACGCCATTCGCCGTCCTCCTCCGGGTATGTTCCGATCGCTCCCTCCGGGTCTTCCTTCATCCTCAACCCGGTCATTTCCGTCAATTCACGATAGCGCAGCGCTTCGATATCCTTCAGCCGCGCAGCCAGCTTTTCCTTCGTCCACAACATGAAGCCTCATCCCTTCCTGTTAACGTTCAAGCAACAGTCCCCCATGCCGGATGCGGCGGGGGACTGTTGCTTGAGATGGTCAAAGCGCGATTATGGAGCTTACTTGCCGAGTGTGCCTTGCAGCTTAGCGGAGTCGAAAGCCGGATTAGCCGTCGCTTTTGTATCGCCCGCCGCCTTAACTTTGTCAAGCGCTGCATTGTAGCGGGTATTCAGGTCTTGAATGACCTGATTCAGGTCGCCGCCCTGAATCATATATTTCGTGAAGGCGTCGGATTTTTTCACGCCCTCCACCTTGCCTTCGACGGTGAACGTCGGAGCGGCCGGGTAAATGCCGTCATACGTTGTTGGCGTAAAGCCGTCCATGCCTGCAATTTCCGGCTTCTTGCCGAGTGCTGCGATATACGGCAGGATCGAAACGCCGTAGCCCTTCTGCTGATAGTTCCCTTGCACTTCATCGCTGTACATGTATTCGAGGAATTTCCATGCTTGTTCCTTTTTCTCCGAAGCGGAGCTGATGGACAAGTATGCGCCGCCGTTCACGAGCGAAACGCCCTTCTTGCTGCCGTCAATCGTCGGTACGACCGCTGTCGCCCATTTGATCTGCGCCGGGAATTGCGATTTGTATACGGCCGGCTCAGAGGAATGGTTGACGTACATCCCGATTTTGCCCTGCGCGAATTGCGCGCGCAACGGGTCGATATCAAGCGCCTCGGTGCCTGGCAGCATGCTGCCGTCCAAACGCATCTGGCGCAGCGCCTCAACCGTTTCCTTGTAAGCGCCGAAGTCGTATTGGCCCGTCTTGAGGTTATAGCCTTCCACCACGTTTGTACCGCTCAGCGTAGCGATCGGGTAAGCGACGCGGTCAAAGGCGGACGTGTTTTTAAAGTTGCCTGCGAAGCCGTAAGCGCCGCTGCTTTTGCCGGCTTCGGTCAGCTTCTTGGCCGTGTCAACCAGCTCCGCCAGCGTCGTCGGCGGCGACTTGATGCCTGCTTTTTCGAACAAATCGACGTTATAAATCAAACGCCACACTTGCCCGACGTTTGGCAGGCTGTACAGCTTGCCTTCATAAATGTTTTTCTCCTCGGCGAACGTCGGGGAAAACTTTTTCTTCATGTCTTCGCTTACATACGTATCCAGCGGAGCCAGAAAGCCTTTTTTCACCCATGGCACAATCTTGTTATGGTCCACACGCAGGATGTCCGGCGCCTGCTTGCTCGCAAACGAAATATCGACGGACTGATCGTAATTATCAGCCATGACCGTCAGTTCCACTTCCAGATTGTCCTTGTTCGTTTCGTTGAACGTTTGGATAACCTGCTTGATATAATCGGCATCGGAGCGGTCATTGGTCCAATAGGAAAGCTTCGTCTTCCCGGCGGCTCCGCCTGCTGCAGCTCCTGCCTGACCTTGAGGCTCCGGGGCCGACGAGCAGCCCGCCAGCAATAGGATCGTAGCCAAACTTAACGCGATTGTGCTCTTTTTCTTGTTCAAAGCAAACCCTCCCGAATTGTACTCATGCTTTGTGTTAGCTTGCCACTTCAGTATAGCCGAGCCCGCGTACAACCCGGGTAGGGTAAATTCACTTTCGTAGGGTGATGATTTTGCGGTCTTCCTCCTCGTCGAGCTTTACGGCCGGCAGCGTCAGTGTCACCACGGTGCGTACGCCCGGCTCGCTTTCCAGCCGCATTCGGGCTCCGGAGCCGTAGTAAAGCGCCAGCCGCCCATACACGTTGGACAAAGCGTAGGACGACCTTTCGGCGCTGTCCTGGTTCAGCTGCTTCCACACCTCATCCGCATCCATCCCGCAGCCGTTGTCCTCCACCGTCAGCCGCAGCCCGGCTTCGTCTCCGTCCACGCCAATGTAGATAAAGCCGCCCTCCTCCATGTCCCGGAAGCCATGCAGGATGCTGTTTTCCACCAGCGGCTGCAGGACGATCTTCACGATCGGCTGCGGCAGCAAGCGGGTATTTTTCAGCTCGACGACAAAGGTAAACAGCCCCTCATAGCATTTCTGCTGGATGCTTAAATATTGCCGCACATGCTCCAGCTCCTTGTCCAGCGTCGTCAGCTCGCGGCCCTGATTCAGACCTAGCTGGAACAGCTTGGACAGCGACAAAATCATTTCCTTCACATCCTGATGCTCCGCCGTCTCCGACTTCCACAAGATCGTGTTCAGCGTATTGTACAGAAAATGCGGATCAATTTGCGCCTGCAGCACCTTCATCTCGGATTTCCGCTTCTCCTGCTCAGACCGCTTCACCTCGTGAATCAGCTCATCCAGCCGGGCCAGCATCCGGTTGAAGCTGTGACCGACCCGGCCGACCTCATCCTGGTACACGCTCTCGAAGCGCACATCCAGCGAATCGCTGTGCTCGACCTTATGCATCAGCCCCTGCAGCCGGTACAACGGTCGGAGCAGCCGGTCGGCGAGCCAGCCGGACATGACCAGCGCCAGCGCGATGCAGACGCCCATGATCAGCAGCACCCACCACTTGATTGCAGCCATCGGACCGAGCAGCGCGGCCTTCGACTGCAGGCTGACCAGCGTCCACGTATCGGCCAGATTCAGTCGGGTATAATGAACGAGCAGCTCCTCCGCTCCCTGGCCCAGCGACAGATAGCCGCTCTCCTCCTCGCGCATCCTCTCCTGCAGCTTCATCCGCTGCTCCAGACTGGCCGCCTGCTCGGCGAACCGGACCGCCTGCTCACCGTCGCCGTTCAACAGCAGAAATCCGATCTTCTTGTCCTGGATGTTCCGAAACATCAGCTGCTTGAGCGCTTCCTCGCGAATATTGATGATGAGGTACACTTCAGCCGGAGTGTTTTCTACATAAGGCTGGAGCAGCAGCGAAACAACCCGGCCGCCTCCAGCAAACAGCTCATCGGTGTGGCTCTCCACCCAGATGGACGGCTTGCCGTTTCGGAGCAGCGGATACAAGGACGTGTCCTGCAGCCGGACGTGCGGATTGCGAACGGAGTGGGTTGGGTAAAACTCCCCGACCGGCGTGACGATCAGAATGGAGTCGATTGACGATTCCGTCAGCTTCACCTGGGTAAACGGAACCTGCAGCGCGGTCAAATATTGATAATAACCCGTATTGTTCCCGGACGCGACATCCTTCATCATCTGCAAAAACGGCTCGCTGATCATAATGGTCGACGAGGCGACCAAAATGCTCTTCAGCCGTTCATCCATGACCTGCGCCGATTTGTTCAACGTATTCAGACTAAGCTCCACCGCGTTGCTTTCCGCTACGCGCGAGGCCAAATAAACCGATGTCAGTCCGGTCACTGACGTACAGATAATCGCAAGCAGCACAAGCGCCGCCAGCAGCCTTTTTTTGAGCGAGAGCCGATACAGGAAACGCTGCATAGACCTAACCTCCCCCTCCAGCCGCATGAGCGCAACAAAACCTGACGGCATTCCCGTCAGGTCCTTACGCTGGCTCAGGCGGATTACGCTCGGCTACCCTTTGAGCGAACCTGCGGTCATCTGCATAAATGATTTGTTGGCGAACACATAAACAAGCAGCATCGGCAAAATCGAGATGCATGCGCCTGCCAGCATTAATTGTAATTCAGAGGCGGCCCCAAGTCCATATCTAAGATTGGACAGCCCGACTGTCAGCGTCTGCAGCTTCGGATTGCTCATCGTAAATACAAACGGCAAAATGTATTCATTCCATGCGTTCCGGAAGGCAAACAGCGCCGTAACCCCGATCGCCGGACGCAGCAGCGGCAGCACAATTCGCCAGTAAACCGTGTAGAAGTTGCAGCCGTCAATGTAAGCCGCTTCATCCAAATCCTTCGGAATGCCCTTGAAGAAGCCGATCAGCATAAAGAAGGACGTCGCATGGGCGCTGATCAAAATGAGCACCACGCCCCACAGCGAGGTGTTCAGTCCGAGCGCAACCATCAGGTCGAACTGCGGACGCAGCACAACGGCTCCGATCGAAATAAACATGGTGCTGGCCTGCAGCCCGACATACAGCTGCTTGCCTCTGAAGTGGCCGCGGTCTACCGCATAAGCCGCCATCGTCGTAATAAGCAGCGTACCCACCGTCGTCGCAAGGCTGACGAAGGCGCTATTCCATGTGAACAAGGCGAAGTTGGCCTTCTTCCAGGCATCGGCGTAGTTCGAAAACAGCCAGTCCTTAGGCAGCAGCGTCGCGCCGGAGGTGACCTCCAGATTCGTTTTGAATGAGCCTAGTATCGCCACAATGACTGGAAAACATGTAAAGACGGCAACTGCAAGCAGAAATACCCACAGCAGCGTCATGGACAGCACATGCAGCAGACGGGAATTACCGCCCTGCTTCGCTCCGGACAGCGCCGGCTTGATGGAAGTCGCAGATGAACTCATGCCATTCAGTCTCCTTTCGGGATGGAAGTTAGTACAGCTTGTTAAGCCTGCGGGACGCAGCAAAATAAACCAGGGTAATGGCTCCGACAATCAAAGCCGTAATAAAGCCGACCGCGCTGCCGTAACCGATCTGCTGTACGCTCGCACCTGTCGTGGAGACCGGGAAAAACAGCTTGTACACGTAAAGGAACATAACCTCGGTTTTGCCGAACGGACCGCCCTCGGTAAGCACCATAATATTTTCGTAGCCCTTCAGCGACACCGTAATGACCAGCATCATGATCATCTGCAAAATCGGCCCGAGCATCGGGATCGTCACGTACCAGAACTTCTGCGGCGTATTGGCTCCGTCTATAGCAGCCGCCTCGTACAGATCCTCGGGAATGTTTTGCAGACCTGCGAGAAACAGCAGCATATAGTTGCCGATCGCTCCCCAGATCGCGATAATGACGACAGTCACCATCGCATAATCAGGACCGAGCCATTCAATCGGCGATGAAATGATGCCGAGCTTCATCAAATATTGATTCAGGATGCCGTTGTAGGAGTTAAACACAATCCCGAATACAATCGACATGACCGAAGCGCTGATGATCGTCGGCATAAAATAGATGGCACGCAGCAGCTGGCGGCCGCGGATCGCGCGGTTCAGAATAACGGCCAGCAGCAGCGACAGCGGAATCGTAAACACAATTTTCCCCGCCGCGTACACAAATGTATTGACGACCGACTGCCAGAACACCTCGTCCTTCATCGCCCGCGTAAAGTTGGCCAAGCCGATAAATTCGGGCACTCCATAGCCCGGATATTCATAGAACATATAGCGAAGCGCCCACAGAATCGGGTATACCCCGAGCACCAGCGTGAGCACAAGGCTTGGAATAATAAATACATACGCATGCAAAGTCCTGTTTTTCACCTGCAATCCTCTCCCTGCTGTTATCGGTTGCCCTAACTATATAAGAACCGGCGCGTCAGGAGTGAGAGGGAATTTCACTTTGCAAGGGGGGTAATGTTACTGTCTGGGGAGAGCCCGATCAGTTGCCCGACTCGTACAGATGGCGAAACTCGGACGGCGTCATCCCGGTATGCCGCTTGAAAATTTCACTGAAATACGGCCGGTCCTCGTACCCGAGCGCCAATGATATTTCCTGCACCTGCATGCCTTGAATCAGCAGCTCCTTCGCCTTCTCCATCCGCTCATACGTGACGAACTGGGTAATCGTCATGCCTGTTACCTTTTTGAACAAATTCGAGAAATAGCTGCTGCTCAAGTACACCATCTTCGCATAGTCGCCGACCGATAAATTCGCGTCAATATGGGTCCGGATGTAGTCGATCACCTGATCGACCTGCTGGTTCGCTTCCTTGGCCTGCTGTCTGCGCACCCACTCGCAGCCGAGACGGCAAAACTCGGTGATCCGCTCCTGCAGCCCCGTTAACGAGGACGCCGTATCGCGCTGAATATCCCGCAGCTGCGCCTCCAGCTCCGTCCGGTCAGCGCCGGTCATTTTCTCGGCCATCGCGCGGTTCATCATAAAGGCCAGCTCGACGTACATCGTTTTCAGCGCGCCGGGGTCCGGCACGCCCCCTTCCCAGCGGCTGGCGGCATAAATCCGCTTTAACGCATCCAGCGCCTTCTCCTCATTGCCGATCCGGATGCTGTACAGCAGCTCCTTCTCCAGCTCCGGGTCAGGCCGCTGCGGCAGCGCCCGTCCCGCCTGCACCTGCTGAAAGCTGTACACACTGTCCCCGCCGGTGTAGAAGCTGTAGGACAACGCCGTCATCGCCTGCTGGTACGACTGCGTGATATGCTGAATATCGCGCACCTCCAGGCCAAGCCCGATGGATACGGTATGGCCGGAATAACGGGCGATATTTTCGCGGCAGCGCTCGGCGATCGTCTCTGCGCTTTCCGTCGGCGACGGGTTCAGCAAAGCGACAAACTGATGCAGATTTTCCCGGAACATGAGTCCCTTCGTGAAGCTGCCGATCGTTTCCTCGATAATATTTTGAATCGTAAAGCGGACCAGCTCCACCTCGGCGATCGGCAGCGGCTGGCTAATATCCGCAAAGCGGTCCACCTCGATCAGCATCACGATAAATTGCTCCCGGGCAATGTCAATGTCGAGAAAGTTCCATCTTTCCTCAATACTGGTCAGACTGGACGGCACCTGCAGCAGCATGCGGAAAAATTCCTGGCGCAGCACGGGCATGCTCTCCCGCACCTTGACCTCCATATCCTTCAGCCGCTCCTGCCGCTCCAGCTCCAGCTCGACCGCCTGCTTCGCCTTGAGCACAACCTCCACGATCTGCGCGCGCATAAACGGCTTCTGGATAAAATCGAAGGCTCCGAGCCGGATCGCCTGCTGGGCGTATTCAAAATCACTGTAGCCGCTCATGAAAATAATCCGCGTCAGCGCGCTGTGCTCCAGAATAAGCCGGGTCATCTCCAGCCCATCCATCCGCGGCATCCGGATATCCGTTAAAATAATGTGCGGCTTCGTCCGGAGAATCATCTCCATCCCGTCCTCGCCGTTGGACGCCGTTCCGACAACCTCAATGCCGTGGTCCAGCCAATCAATTTGATTCACGATGCCGTTCACGACCGTCCGGATATCGTCAATCACCCCTAATTTTATAAGCTGCGCCATGTCCAGCCACCTCCTGACACCGTATCTTGCCCCAGTATACGGGGAACCCGCGGCTCGGGACAGCCCCTAATTTCACTATTCGACGGGGACAAATGTATGGTTTGTCGATATGGATATACGTTGTCCAAACTGTGCTCGCCTAAGCCGCGACACCCGTATACCGCTGCCCAAGCTGTCTAAGCTGTCCATGTGTTTGTTAAGCCAGCGAGTTGGAACTCAGCCCCGCATTTCCGGCAACGCAAAAAAGCGCGCACGCTCGCCCGGCCATCAGGCCGACAAGCTGCACGCTCTTTCGCGCGAGTGAAATCCGGTTTTGAAGCTGGAAAATGATCTGCGGCCGCCTACTGCGCCTTCAGCGTAAACTTGCTCAGCTCGTCCTGCAGCTGGCTGGAGACATCCCGCATTTGCCCGGCCGCGGCCTGAATTTCCTCCATGGAGCCAAGCTGCTGCTGGGTCGAGGCGGACATCGTCACCACTTCATCCGATGCTTTGGCCGAGATGGCGGATACCTCCAGAATGGCGGCGGTCACCTCTTCCATTTCAGCCGACATCTGCTCGGAGGTTGCCGATACCTCCTGCATTTGATCGCTGACGACTTGAATATCGCTGGAAATACGGCCGATCATCGCCTTCGTTTTTTCCATAGACTGCATGCCGCTGTCGGTTTCCGTCTGCATGCGCTGCATGGCCGCCACCGTTTCCTCCACCAAGCCGCGAATATCCTGCAGCAAACTGGCGATCACGCCGCCTGAGTGCGAGGTTTCCTCGGCCAGCTTGCCGACCTCCTTGGCCACCACGGTAAAGCCTCTGCCATATTCGCCGGCACGCGCCGCCTCGATATTGGCGTTCAGCGCAAGCAGCTTCGTTTGCTGGGCGATATCGACGACGGTTTGAATCACTTCTCCGATTTGCGCCGAATGGTCATCAAGCCGCGCGACCACCTGCGCCGACTGGACTTGCGTCTGCTTCATGCCGGTCATCTGCCGCACCGTGTCCGCCAGCTGCGCGCTGCCTTCCACCGCGCTTTCACTCGCGCGCACCGCAACATGCGTCACCTCGGAGGCCGCTTCGGCAATCCGGGACACCCCCAGGGCGATTTCATTCATCGCGGTTGAGGATTCTGCCATCGTGCGCGTCTGCAGCGCAGAGCCATCGGCAATGCTTTGCACAGAATCGGCAAGCTGCTGCATCGCAAGCATGGATTCGTTCGATATGACGAACAATTGCTCAGAAGACGCAGCCGATCGCTCGGAAATTGCCTGATTGCTGCCGAGCACGTTGTTCATCGCCTGCTGCATCTGGTTCAGCGCGCTGCCTACCGTCTGCAGCTCATCCTGCGTATTCAGCCGGATGTCTTGCGAGAAATCGCCCGCCGCCATCGCAGCTACCCGGTTGCTCAACGTGCGCACCGTGTCCATGACATTGCGGTAAAACGCCGTGTAGAACAAAACAACAAGGGCAAATATAATCAAAATGATCGTCAACAGCACCGTTCGCTCCGACTCCAGTGCGCCGATTCGCTCGTCCAGCAAATGCTGCAGCTGCTCATAAATCAACTTGTACAGCTGGCTTTCCGCCTCGATCGTCTTTGTCCCTTGGGCAAAAAAATCGTCAGGCTTCATCGTAACCGGCCTTTTCTGCAAAATCTCGGCCGTTAACGTGTTCAAATAAGCCGTCACCGCTTGCGTTGCTTTCTCGCTTTGCCCGCCAAGCTCTGCCTGATTCGCCTGCTGGTCGCCAGATATTTTGCCCAATGACTTTTCCAGCTCCTTGAACGCATTCCGCGCCTGGGCGGCCTCGACGCTCAAGTGTACTCTGACGTCTTCAGGCAGCGCGCCTGCTGCAAGCACGCCGTTGCCCAATCCGCGAATAACGGCTACATTTTCAATCAGCGCAGGGAGCGCATTGACCAGAATATGGATCTGGTAATAAGAGCGAATATTGCCGTCCAGCGACAAGCCGGTCTCATCCGCGATGCTGACAATCAGACCTTGCATCTCGTCGATCAACACAGAATGGCGATCGAAGCTGTCGGTTGCCTTCAACTGCGTCACCCCGGCTTGCAGGGAAGTCCAGCTTGCTTTAAAGGACTGCCATGCCTGCGCGCTTTTCGGGATAGCTGCCGCACTGATGCTTTTATCAAGCTGGGTCAGCAAGTCGGTGATTTCCTGCCGCTTGGCATCAATTTGCGGCTGCGATGCCTGGTTGCCGTTCAAGTAACCGTTCATCAGCCCGCGATGCTGCTGCACCATCAGCATAAGCGGCACGAGCTGGTTCATCTGCTCAGCGCCATGCTGCTCGTTTTTCAGCGTCCGAATTTGCTGCTGCTGCTCAGCCATGAAGATGTAAAATAAAATCGCAATCGGAATTATAAACAATACACTCACGAGCACAAATTTGGGACCATACTTTAATCTTGACATAATCGCTGTAAACGGCTTTAATACGAAGTCCATGCTGCTGCCTCCAGATGTCCAATATCAATTCTTTGCTTCCATGATGCCCGCTTTGCCTTTCGAGCGATCAGCCTTGCTGCAGTCGCTTCCTGCTCCGTCGGCGCCTTCGACGATGCCGCTCTGCGTTGTCCGCTTTCTTTTTCGTGCAGCCGTACGTGTGGAGAGATATTTGACGGACTCCCCCTCCCGGCTTAGTCCCCAGCTTCATGCCTGAACGGGAAAAATCGCCGCGTTTCATTAATACGAGCTTGATTTGCACTAATGAGTTAAGTATAAGAGTATTGTCGCAGCACGTATAGTCATTTCTGGCAAATAAATGATCTTTTTCGACGTATTTCGCCAAAAACACGAAGATATTTCTCGTTCTCGGCACAAAGCCAGGTCCTGTCCCTTATTATAATAAACTAATTCCAAAAATGTAACAATTTCGGGCATTAATTTTTTGTCATTTTTTCATTGCCGAGCTGCGCAGCTGGAGTTCCCGATCCGGCCGCCGTATAATTAAAGCAACCTGTTCGCCAAAGGAGCGACGCTATGAGCAAGCCTACGATCCTGATGATCCTCGGCCCCGCCGGGGCCGGCAAAACGACGCTGGCCAAAGCGTTGGCCCGCCGCAGCCGAGCCCCCTTATTCGATATGGACACGCTGCTGCGGCCGGCCGCCGAGACGATCATGTTCATGTCCGGCCTCGACCCGAATGACCGCGATTCGCCGGTCTATAAAACGTACTGCCGCGACCTCGGCTACCGGATTACGATGGATGCTGTGCTGGAGCAAACCATGCTTGGTCTCGACGCAATCGTCGTCGGCCCGTTTACCCGCGAAACGGCGGACCCTCAGTGGCCGGAGCGCGAGCTGGCCCGGGCCGGTCTGTCCTTGCAGCACGTACGCTGGAAGGTCATCAGCGTTTACTTGGCTGACGAAGACGCCTACCATCAGCGCATACAGCAAAGAGCTTCCATACTGGACGTATGGAAGCTGGACAACTGGGACAGCTTTCGGCTGGCGCTTGGCCGCCGCGACATCTGCTGGCCGCTGCCCGCGTCAGCGATGCTCGACTTTGACAACAGCGGGCCGCTTGACGAGGACAAGCTGACGACGCTTATTTCGTTTGCGTTCGGAACAGACCATACCCCTTGAGCTGCTCCCATGCAGGATGACGGTCGGTCTGCAAGCCGTCCGCTTGCCCTTGCAGCGCAACCTCGACCAGCCAGCGGGTAAAGGGAGCGACATGCATCCCTTCCATCTCGGCGGCGCTGAAGAAGCCCGCTCCATCTACCTCCACGCCGTCCGGCTCCGGCTCCCCCGACACATAGTCCATCGCAAACGCGATGTACACGTTATGAATGCTGCGGGGCTGGTCGCGCAAGGCAATGACGCCTGAGACGACCGCCGCAATGCCCGCTTCCTCGCGCACCTCGCGCACCACGGTCTCCTCGATCGGCTCCAGCTGCTCGATATAACCGCCGGGGTTGGTCCAGTAGCCTTTTCCCGGCTCCTGCGCCCGGCGGACAAGCAGAACCTTGCCCTCGCGGACGACCAGCGCGCCGACGCCGATGCTGTAATTGCCCCAATGCACGAAGCTGCACTGCGGGCAAGCCCGGCGCAGCGTGCCGTCCACGTCGCGGTTTTCCAACGCATGACCGCAGGTCATGCAAAATTTAACGTCCATCCCTGCCACCTCAACTCGATGTATGAATCCGTAATTCCGTTTTCCACTATACCACACTGCAGCCATGTCACGCTGTCCCCGATTCTCCCGCATACTGCTTGCGGTAGCGGAGCGGGGTCACGCCGACCTGCTGCCGGAAGCAGCGGGTAAAGTAAGGCGTATAACGAAACCCGACATGCTCGGCTATCCGGGCCACCGACCATTCCGTCTTGAGCAGCAGCAGCTTCGCCTGCCCGATCCGGTACGCAGACAAAAACTCCAGCGGCGTGCAGCCGTAGCATTGCTTCATGCAGCGGATGATATAGTTCGGATGGAAGTGCAGCGCCTCCGCCAGCGACTCATTGGTCACCTCCTGCCGGTAGTGCTGCCGCAGAAACGCTTCCGTTCGCTCCGCCAGCGCCAGCACTGGCGAAGCATGAGCGGCTTGCCCTTCCGCAGCTAGGAGGCGAGCCAGCTCCAGAAACAGCTGCTGCTCCTGCCAGAAGGCGACGGAGCGTGTTTCGACGGACAGCTCCAGCAGCCGCTCCAGCATGCGGAAGCCGGCCTCCGCATCCCCCAGCGGACAGCTTTTCGGGATGGAAATTGCCGAGCGGCTCACGACCGGCCCCGTCTCCCGGTCATCCGGCAGCCGCTCGGGCAGCAGCAGTTCGTGCCCGGCGGCAGTCGTCACTTCCTTCCAGCCGCCTGTCGCCTGCATATGGACCCAGTAAAAGACCGTCTCCTCCGCGCAGGGGCTGACGGAATAATGATGGCCGTCCGGTCGCAGCAGCAGGCAGTCGCCGCGCGCCAGCAGCCACTCCTGCCCGTCCTCGCCCATATGCAGCCGCCCGCTGGCGACAAGCAGCAGGTCGAACAAGCCGAGTCCTGTCCGGTTCGGATGCTGCCAGCCTGGCGGCGCGATCGTTTTGCCGCTTTCCAGATAATACGGAAGCGGCGGTACTTGCAGCATGACCAGCCTCGTTTCCTGCATCGCCCCACTCCTAGCTGTGTGAAATTGTATCAAAAACAGGTTGCATTTCGTCGTCGTTTGGCTTCATTATACCAGCTACAATAAGGGAAGAAACAGCCAATTGCCCCTATAAAGGAGTGTTCATTTCCGATGATGACCAACCGCCCCCTGCAAGCCGCCAAGCCGTCTGTTCACATTGACGATCATTTTTGGACGCCCTATACCGAGCTGATCCGCAAGAAGGTGATTCCTTACCAATGGCAAGCGTTAAACGACGAGCTGCCGGACGCCGTTCCCAGTCACGCGATCCGCAACCTGCGCATTGCAGGCGGCCTGGAGGAAGGCGAGTTTGGCGGGCTTGTGTTTCAGGACAGCGATCCGGCCAAATGGCTGGAGGCAGTCGGTTATTCACTGGCCTCTCATCCGGACCCGGAGCTGGAGCAGCTCGCCGACGGCCTGATCGACCTGATCGTTCAGGCGCAGCAGCCGGACGGCTACTTGAATACGCATTTCACAATCAAGCGGCCTGGCGACAGGTGGACGAATTTGAAGGACGATCATGAGCTTTACTGCGCCGGACATATGATGGAAGCTGCCGTTGCCTATTACGAGGCGACCGGCAAGCGCAAGCTGCTTGATGCGATGTGCCGCTTCGCCGACTATATCGGCTCCGTATTCGGCGCCGAGTCGGGCCAGCTGCCAGGCTATGACGGACATCAGGAAATTGAGCTTGCATTGGTCAAGCTGTATAAAACGACCGGAGAAAGCCGCTACCTGCGGCTGAGCCGCTATTTTATCGACCAGCGGGGTCAGTCCCCCCACTTCTTCGAGGAGGAATGGAAGCAGCGCATGACGCGCAACCAAACGCCGCAGGCCGGCCCGATCCCGGCTGCCTGGCTGGCCTACAACCAGAGCCATCTGCCGGTCCGCGAGCAGAGCGTCGCAACCGGACATGCGGTGCGGGCTGTCTACATGTACACGGCAATGGCCGATCTGGCGCTGCTGCTACAGGACGAGCAGCTGCTCGACGCTTGCCGACGGCTGTGGGCCAATGTCACAACCCGCCAGATGTACGTGACAGGCGGCATCGGGTCCACGCATCACGGCGAAGCCTTCACCCGTGACTATGATTTGCCCAATGATACGGCCTATGCGGAAACCTGCGCGTCCATCGGCCTTATTTTTTTCGCGCAGCGGATGCTGCAGGCGGACCCGGACAGCCGTTACGCGGATGTGATGGAGCGAGCGCTGTACAATCTCGTGCTGGGCAGCATGTCGCTTGACGGCACCCGCTACTTCTACGTCAACCCGTTGGAAGTATGGCCAACCGCTTGCGAGCACAACCCTGGGAAGTTTCATGTGAAGGCCGAGCGGCAGCCGTGGTTCGGCTGCTCCTGCTGCCCGCCCAACGTCGCCAGACTGCTCGCTTCACTCGGCGATTATATATATACCGTACGGGGCGACAAGCTGTTCGCCCAGCTGTACATCGGCAGCGACGCAGAGCTGACGGTGGACGGCGAACACGTCCGGCTCAAGCAGCAATCGACGCTGCCGTGGAGTGGCGAGGTCAGCTTCCTGCTGCAGCTCGCGCAGCCTAAGCGCTTTACGCTTGCGCTGCGGGTGCCCGACTGGTGCGGCCATGCCGCAGAAGCTCTCCCAGCGCTGCGTGTCAACGGCGAAGCGGCCGATGCGAACATTCGGCTCGTCAACGGCTATGCCGAAATCGACCGGCTGTGGTTCGATCACGATCAGATCGAATGGACGCTTCCACTGCGGGCCCAATGGATCGAGGGACATCCATCGATTCGGGCTGTCGCAGGCAAAGCCGCGCTGCAGCGCGGCCCTCTCGTTTACAGCCTGGAGGAGATCGACAACGGCGCTCCGCTTGCCTCACTCGCCGTGTACGCCAACACGAGACTGGTTGAAACATTCGAGCCCGACTTGCTGGGCGGCGTGTACGTGATTGAAGGCGATGCGCTGCGGGATGATGCCGCGACCTGGGAGGATGCGCCGTATCGTCCGCTGCGTCAGCTCAGCCAGCCGGTCCGCTTTCGCGCCGTGCCTTACTGCAGGTGGGGCAACCGCGGCCGCGGCGAAATGACCGTCTGGACCCGGCTGGTCCAGCCGTAACCGGACGTTGTCCCGTCTGAACGGGATGGGACGGGCAAACGCAAGCGCGCCTAAAACCTTTCGCCGCCACCGGTTTGTGTGCTGGTGAATGGTTTTAGGCGTCTGCAGCCGTAAGCGCTCCGGCGCAAAACATGGTACAATAGGGGACAGAAAACAGAAGCAGAAAGGCGGCCAATGGAGCTATGGGATCTGCATTCCTGATTGAACCTGTCACCTACCAACCCTTCGACGATGAAGCCGCGCTGATCGAGCAGTGCAAGCTATGGGGGCTGCTGACCGATAAAGCGACGAAATCTAAAGCCTTTCTTTATAAAAGACACGGCGCAAGCCTACCCTGCACGATCATCGGCTTCGTCGATGCGATTACGGCTGTCATTGAATTCGAGGACCAGCGGCGGCACTGCATCCACCCTTCCTATTTGAAGGAAATGCAGGCGTCCGGCTTCGTCCAGCGGCTTAGCTCCGAAGCGACAGCCGAAGCCAATAGCGGAGACGCGGCCGATTCCGGTCAGCCCGCAGCTGACGCAGGGCCCCGTGCAGACGAAGGGCAGCCTGTCGAAGACAATAACACCAGCTATGCTCAAGGACAGTCCCCGGACACCAACGCCGGCTCTGCCGAGGCAGCGTTCTCTCCCGCCGCCGACAGCCCGCAGTCCGATTCCGATCAAGCGCAGCAGGCATCGCTTCAAGCAGAGCCACCCCTCACACTGGACGAGCAGCCACCCGCTGACAAACCGAAGAGCGCGAAAAAAACAAAAGCGGCCAAGCTGACGCTGCCCGAGGAGAAGGTCAGCATGACGGCCACCGTCAAAGCGTTTGTTACCGTGCCGAATCACTTCTCCGACAACGATGACGAGGTCGTCATTTACGAAGCGGTATGCATCACAGAGCCTGCTCTGGAGCTCGGCGAAGCGTGGTCAAGCCATAGCGCTACCTTGAAAAAGCTGGAGCTGGCTGTCGGCGACCAATTGACCTTCGAGGGCAAGCTCGTTGCCAAAAAGCTGACCAAGCATCCCGTCCCTTATAAAATCAACAATCCGGGCAAGATGAAAAAATCCTCCCCCGGCTCTTGAAGTCCTTCTGAACCGAAGCAAGCGGCCCGGTCCGCGGCGAACCCGCGCGTAACCCGCAGCACGACCCGCTCGCAGCAAAAAAGCTTCCAGGCAGCGCCACGCAGGCGCCGTCCGGAAGCTTTTTCACATACAAAGACGTACCGATTCAGCCGTCCCATGCCAGCCGCTGCTTAATGAACAGGCGCCCGCTGTGCATCCATTCCCGGCTCCGCTTTCGGCGGTACGGCCCGCTTAACGAAGAAGGAAATGATCAGTGCGAAGGCCACCAGCGAGAAGGCGAACAAAAAAGCGCTTTTCATCCCTGCAATCATCGACAGCACCTTGAGCTGCTCCGGCGCGAGGCTGGCGCCTGCATTGGCGGCGTATTTGCCCGCCGTAGTCGTCATCATACCGACCAGCAGCGCCGTTCCGACCGCTCCGGCGACTTGCTGCAGCGTGCTGATCACCGCTGTGCCGTGCGCATACAGCATCGGCGGCAGCTCATTCAGCGCATTAGTCATGACAGGCATCATCAGCATCGAGATGCCAAGCATCAGCAGCGTGTTCATGACCATAATGAAGGTATAAGAGGTTGATGTGTTGATAAAGGCAAATTGCCACAGCGTATTGGCGATCAGCAACAGACCGACAATGGCCAGCCATTTGGCCCCGAACTTATCGAACAGCCGCCCGTTGATCGGGGACATGATCCCCATCAAAATACCGCCCGGCAGCATAACCAGCCCCGCTTGAAACGGGCTGTAGCCTAATGCATTTTGCAGAAAAATCGGCAGCAGCATCATCGCGGAAAACATCGACATCATCACAATCATCATAATAACCGTGGACAGACGGAAGATTCGGTAGGAAAACACCCGCAAATTCAGCAGCGGCTGAGCAATCGTCAGCTGCCTCCATGTAAACAGGACGAGGGAGACAACGCCGACGCCAATCGGAATAAGCACCTGCAGACTGGACCAGCCTCCATGTCCTTCGCCCGCGCTGCTGAATCCAAATACGAGGCCGCCGAAGCCGAGCGTAGACAGCAGCAAGGACAGCACGTCAATTTTCGGATTTGTCGTCTCCGTTACGTTTTTCAGCTTCGCAAACGCAAAGAAGATAACAAACAGCGCAATCGGCAGCACGCCGTAAAACAGCACGCGCCAGCTGAAATGCTCAACGATGACACCGGACAGCGTCGGTCCGATCGCAGGCGCAAACGTAATGACAATCCCGATCGTACCCATCGCCGATCCCCGCTTCGCCAGCGGCACGACGGCAAATACGACGTTCGTCAGCAGCGGGAACAGCAGCCCCGTGCCTGCCGCCTGCAATACCCGGCCGATCAACAGCGTAGCAAAATTCGGCGACACCGCCGCGATGGCCGTACCGATAAAAAACAAACCCATCGCCGACAAAAACAAAGCTCGGGTCGTAAACCGCTGAATCAGAAACGCGGTGACAGGAATCAAAACGCCTATGACAAGCAGGTAACCCGTGGACAGCCATTGCGCCGTACCGGGCTGGATACCCATGTCAGCCATAATTTTGGTCAACGCCACATTAAGCAGCGTCTCATTCAATATGGCAACGAACACACCGAGGATCATCACCATCACAACAAGAAGGTTAGCTTTGCTTCCAAATGTTCCTTCATGCTGTTGAGGCGGTGCCTGTTCCGGATGATTTTTCAAGAATGATCTCCCCTTATGCTCAAAATCAATTTAAGTTAAGCTTAGCACGTCAACCGCGGCCGGATTTCTCTCCGATTGCGAAGTTATTCGGCCACATAACAGGAACATTCGTTCCGCTTCCATGCCTAACAAGTGCCTAACTCATCTTTAAGCATAACCACTATCCTACCAGCATTCCGTGAAAATGCATAGCCAGTATTTAAGTATAACCGAACTTTCCACCCGATATCGCAGGAAATTTACGCAATCTTAACCTAAAAACGATCCCTCCGGAGGCTGGAGAGATCGTTTCACCTTGTTATTTCCATGCTTTTGCTTCAACGCGTCTTTTTCTCCGGAATACTCTCCGCAGCATGCCTTCGTTTTGTTTTTCCTCCAAAAGCTGCTTGACCCCGCGGATCAGGTGTCTGTATCTCATCTCATCATCATGGCTCATCGTCTCCAAATGGTTAAAAAATCCTGGTCTCATATCCAAACATCCCTCTCCCATGGTAAATTAGAACTACTTTTAAAACCTCGTCCAGTTCTTTATATCTACACAATACCACATCATTTAGCATAAATCTCATGATTTAACGATTTTTTAGTTATTCTTGATCTACTCTTGATCTAATTTTAATCTAAATTTGTCGTTATGCGTAAATTGGTGTTTATTCCTGGAGTTTACAACAGCGCAAAAAGCCCCCTTTTGTCGATAAGGGAGCTTGCTCTTGCTTTATTCATCTGTTCGCCAGGCCTACTCCAGCCTGCTTCATGAAGCTAATACGGTAAGGATGATGACAGCCATGGAAATCAAGGTCCCCAAAATGCCGCCAACCACCCATGACTCTCTCTGCTTCATCACCACCGACAAAAGCAGATGCCCGGCAAACGGAACAACGTACAGGTAAAGGCGCACTCCTTCCGGGATGGACCCGTATTGATCAACGACGAATGCGCCTAACAGCAGTGGAATGAGCAGCAATGCGCTGTTTCTGATTTTTTTAACATTCAAGGCCCCGTTAAAATGAACATGCATGGCAGGTATTCCCTTCTATTCGATACTTGCTTCTTCCCGGACTCATTTCATACGCCCCATGATGGCTCAGCTTGTTTCTCCATGCCGATCCCGTCGAGACTTCAGTAATGTCAAACAAAGGAGGATAAGTGAAAAGCCGATTAAGGCCAAAAAAGGGATCGTAATAAAGCCTAGCCAATCTATGTAATCGACATTGCAGGGCACTCCGCGCGTGCATGGTTTAATTTCAACAAAGCCAGGCACCTTCTGCAGCAAATAGTGGTATAACGATATGGAGCCTCCAACGCAGGTCAAAGGCACTACATATTTTTTGATGGAGGTTTCATTGTAATATGCGGCTATGCCTAAAATAAGGCTGAGCGGATACATAAAGATTCGCTGGAGCCAACATAAATCGCAAGGGACGAAGCCGAGCACTTCACTGAAATATAAGCTGCCAAAGGCTGCAGCAAGTGACACCATCCATGCGGCATAAAGCAAATAAGGTTGAACGGAGGCTCTCATTATTTTTTACCCTCGACACTTTGGTCGATTAAGGATTTGATCTCATTCAAATCAAATGGATTCTGCACGATGGCGCCGTTAATCATAATCGTCGGCGTTTGCTTAATGTTATACGTTTCCACGAGCTCAGCATCAACTTTAACTTTAGCGAGCGTTGCTTGCTTTTTGATATCCTCGCTCAATTTGGTCAAGTTGATTGCTGGAGCAGACGCCCTCGCAACTTCAAGCAGCCTCTCCTCCGTGACCCATAGCCCGTCATGGTTTTCCTTCGGCTGGGCCGCAAATAACGCCTTGTTAAACGCCCAAAACGCTTCTTTATCCTGTTCAAAAACGGCTTCTCCGGCTATCGCGGCAAGCTCCGATTCTTTCCCGTGAAACAAGACGTTAATGTAAGAAAACCGCAGTTTGCCCGTGTCAATATAATCGGCTTTTAGCCTTGGATAGATGGTTTCACTCCACGCCTTACATGACGGGCATTTATAGTCGCCGAATTCAATCAGTGTCACCGGCGCCTGCTCTTGTCCCTGTACAGGCTGATCAACTAATGAAGGCATTTCCTTAAAAGCGACCGGCGTTTCATTGCTTGATGACATCCTGGTTACCCCAAACCATGCGATCAATAACACGATCACCGCTGCCGTCATGACGACAAGCCGCTTCACTGGGTTTCCGGCAGGCTTTGATGTGTAGGGAGCAGCCTTTGTTTGCTTGGACATCGAATTTCCTCCTTCATAAACAGAAAATGGATAGCTTGCGACCTATCAACCTCAGACGTTCATAAAAACTACGTGATGTAGTTTTAAATGTATGCCAATCCTGTAAGCGTGTCAATATTTTGGATGCGCATTTTGCGAATATGTTCAAATTTTAATCCAAAAAAGCGAGGCTCGCCCAAAGGCTCGACCCCGCTTGTTCATAAGCAACTGAAAAATACAATGATCGTCACCAAACTTCCCGGAATTACGGATAACCAGCAGGTGCTCCAGGAACAGAAAGTAAGCTCCTGGCGGTCTTCGCCATTCAGAATTTGCTTCAAGCGAAAATTAACCGCCGTCCTGGCAAAATCTACGCCAATGTATGTTGCTGTTCCTCCTGGTTGATGAATCAGCTTAACAAGGGCCGATGCGAGGGGGATTGTATTTTGCATCGTATCCATCGCGGCTCGATCGGCTAGTAGTTCGATCCAGACGGCATAATAGGTAGACAACGTCCGGAGAACCGGAAGGAAAAAGATGATTCGTGCGAGACGCTGAAGAAACCATTTTTTAATCGGATGCCGGTATGCGGCATGATAGCCTTCATGCAGAATGACTGCGGTTAGTTCTTGCTCATCCAACCCTTCAATCAAGCCGGTCGTAAGGATAATCTTTGGCTTGCGGACGCCGGATGTCATGGCCAGCATTCGGGATTCTTGGATGACGATAATTGGCGCTTCCAGCTTCGGAAACTTCCCGGTCCACTGATTGGAACGTTCATGATCGGTCCGGCTGGAAATAAGCCGGTTCCAACGATGATGATCCAGAGCGGCGCTTACCAGCTTCCATATGAAAGCGACAGCCATCCATAGGGTGATGCTTGTCAGGATCAGTTCTCCGGGATTATGCACAACACTAAAGTCTCTCCACACAGCATGAACAAATGGATACATGCTCGGCGCCCACTTGAAGTCGCTAAATTGATGAAAGAAAGACCAGCCCAGTTGGGCAGCCAACAAACATACGATGCACCCAAACAGGCGGAAGGCAAATTCAGCTTGGTTTCGTATTCTCATCCTGGTTCCTCTGCCGAGCCTCCTGAAGCTTCAGTTCTACCTTTCGAAGCAACTCCGGATCGACCTCCTCCATCACATCTATCATATGGGAAACGATAACTTCCCCGAAATCCTTAATGAGACCTTCCGTGACGCTTCTTGTTTGCTCTAATATAAACGTTTCCTTCGTATCCTTTACTTTGAACTTCGATAATTTATTGCGGCCTCGTCCAAGCGCCTGCTTTTCGACGATCCCTTTATCGGCAAGCCTGTTTAATACCGTCATGATCGTATTGACCGAATAGTCATGCTCGGATTCAAGGCCTTCGCGAATCTGATGCACATTGACCCAATCGCCTGAATTCCACATCAATTCCATAATTCGCGACTCTAAAGATCCGAAAAATCGGTTAACCCCTTCTTCTTGAGTCCGGTAGCCTACATATTTCACCCGGTGTAACCTCCTCAGCTATGTCTAACGTGCTGAAGCATTCGCAGCATGTTTCGCCTTCATCATCCGTGCCATTTTCAAATCAACTTCTCCTCAGTATAACATAAAAGCCTAACCAGAAAATGCATCTGGTCAGGCTTGGCGGGTCATTAAACACATTCTTTCCTTCCATCTGGCTCTGGACTGTCGGATCAGCCCAGCGTCCTCAGCCTAAGCCCAGGCGTTCATATTGCTCGGCCGGCGCATCGTTATCCGCCATCAGCCGCTTCAGCAGCTCCAGCATCTGCCGCTCGACCGCGGGATCGGTCAACGGACTTTGCTGAAACGGGTCCTGCTGGAGATCAAACAGCAGCGTGCCGAAGGAGTGAAAATGCTTGTAGCCCGCCGCAGCGATTTTCATCGTCTGGACCCCTTTCGTAAAGGAAAACGGCGCCTGCAGCTCAATGTCCTGCAGCTCCTGTACAGAAAACCGGCTGCGCATATGGGTCGGCATCAGCGTGTAATTGTACAACGGCGTATTATCCGGAGACACCGGCGCCCGCATGTACACATACCGGCCATCGGTCACGTTGACATGCGCCCCGTGCAAGCCGTACAGCGCCGCCTCCCGCACCTGTTGATCGCAAGCGATCGTCTGCTCAAGATCATGGCCCTGCATATCCGGCGGAACGTCGATTCCGAAGTAGCCGAGCAGCGTTGGCGCCAAATCAATCGTCTGGACGAGGCTTTGTCTTCGTTCGTTACATGCGCCGCTGCGCGGGTCCCAAATAAATAGCGGCATATGAGCGACCTCGTTATAAAACGGCATGATCGTCTTCGCCCACCAGTCATGCTCGCCAAGCAAATACCCGTGATCAGTATTAACGATCAGCAGCGTATCGTTCCACAGATCGAGCTCATCCATCGTATCCAGCACCTTGCCGAGGTAATGATCGCACATGCTGAGCAAGGCGGCATATTCATAACGGACGTGCGCGATCTCCTCCTTCGTCTCCTTCACCGACCCGTAAGGCGGCCAGTCAAAGTGTCGCCCCGCATAGTCATGCGGGTACAGGTCCCGGTACGCCTGCGGCGCGTAAAATGGCTCATGCGGGTCAAACGTTTCAATCTGCACAAACCAGCGGTCCGCCTCCCGGTTATGCCGGATAAACTCCAGCCCCTTCGCCATCGTCTGCGCCTGCGGGAAATCCTGCTCCTCCCGGATATACTTCCGGTTGATCCAATCTTGACGGACCAGCGAATGCATCTCCTTCATTGCGATCATGTCCGGCAGCTCCGGCTCGGCCACCTCGCCTTTCCACGGATCGCCCTCCTGACCGCGGATCAGCTCGCACGAGCTGTACCGGGTATGGTAAGTCCCGCCGCCATCCTCCCAATAGTGCTGGTGATCGGTCACGAGATGCGTATAAACGCCGCTTTTTTTCAGCAGCTCCGGCATCGAATCATCAAACGGCTCCATCGGTCCCCAGCTCCGGTGCAGAAAATTGTACCTGCCGGTTTGCAGCTCGCGGCGCGCCGGCATACACGGCATACTGCCCACGTAAGCTTGATCAAACGTTACGCTTTTCTCGGCCAGCCGCTTGAAATTCTGCGCATGAGTCCAATCGCAGCCGTACGGCGGCAGCATATGTCGATTGAGTGTATCAAACATCAGCATAATGGCTTTCAAGGATAACCCTCACTTTCAGAATTGTGCTGGATAACGGGAAGCGGCAGCCGCAGCGAAGCGACCGTCCCGCGGCCCTCAAAGGAATCAATGCTTAACCCGTAACGGCTGCCGTACTGCAGCACGATGCGTGCATGCACATTTGCCAAGCCGAGGCTCGGCTGCTTGCCGTATTCATGCAGCGCATTGTCCGACAGCTGCTGCAGCATCGCTTGAATTTCCGCCAGACGTTCCCGGCGTATGCCGGGTCCGTTATCCGCTACCTCGATCACGAGGTCCGATCGGTCGTCGAAGGCATTGACGATAATGCTGCCCTTGCCTTCCTTTGCTTCGATCGCATATTTGACCGCATTTTCCACAAGCGGCTGTACGATCAGCTTTGGAATTCTGCAAGCCATAAACTTGTCATTGACGCTGAATTGGCTGCGGAATGTACCGGGAAACCGGATATGAATAATGGACAAATAATGCTTGAGCTGCGTCAATTCCTCCTCCAGCCGCACAATCGCATTCATATCCTGGGCGGTGTAGCGGTAGAAGTCCGCCAAGCTCCGCGCCATCTTCACCATCTCCGGCATATCCTCCAGATAAGCCATGCTTTTAATAATGTCGAGCGAGTTATACAGAAAATGCGGGTTGATCTGGGTTTGCAGCGCCTTCACCAGCGCTTCCTTCTCGCGCAGCTGGAGGCTGACCTCCTGCAGCTTCAGCGTGCTTACCGTCTCCAGCAGCTGGTTCACCTGCTCGATCATCCGGTTGAAGCTGCGGTTCAAATACTGGAATTCATCATGCCCCGCCGCGTCAGGCGCCCGAACCTGCAGGTCGCCGCGCTCTACGCTGCGCATCACCTGCCGCAGCTGCAAAATCGGCTTCACAAGCGCGCCCGACAAAAAAGGCACAATGACCACAATACAGCCCGCAATGATGACAAATGCAAGCAGCATCGTGTTTGGGGTATGCTTGGAGGCCGACGCCATCTCCTCGAAGGGGACGATCGACACAAACGTCCAGCCTGTCGTGTCCGACCGGGTGACGGCGACAAGCGTCCGCTCTCCTCCCCATTGCTGCACAGACGCATTTTCATTATTGGTCAAGTCAAGCTGGCACAGCGTCGTCTGCTCACGCGGCAAGCCGAGCCACTTGTAATTCGGGTAATACACCAGAGTATCCTGCGCCGAAATAATGAAGAAGCGGCCTTGCGGCGCCAGACTCGACTTCTCGAAGGTACGCTGAATTTCGTCCAGATGAAAGTCAATGACCAGCTTTCCGAGCAATTCCATGCTTTCCACGCTAAAAATCGGCATTTCGAGCGAGATGACCCGTACATCCTCATTTACATATTTCACCGCATGGGTCGCAATGACCGCTGTTTTCTCCGGAATGCCGTTCCCGTACCAAGGCTCCTGAGCAAGCACTTCCTCCGAACGAAGCGCCAGATTCGTCATTGCCAGCGTGCGGCCGTCAGGGGTCAGCAAAAACATGCCTACGATTTCCGGATAGTTCAAAGCGACATGTCGGCGCAGCACGTTCTGAACGTCCAGCTTTTCTTCAAGCGACGCCTGCTGCCCGTCTTTCATCCACCGCTGTACCAGCTCATCCTTGGCCGCCGAGGACGTCGATTTGGTCAGCTGATAAATATAGAAATCAATATGATGATTGAGCCGCAGCGTCGCTTCCTGGGAGATGCGGTGAAAATCATTTTTAATCCCGTTGTTATAAAATTGATACGACAAAAACCCCATCAGCAAAATCGTAACGAGCACGACCAGCAGAAAGGCGATCGTCAGCTTCGTCTTGATCGAAAATCGCCGGTGAAATCGTCCCAATAAACGGTTCATCCGCTCACACATTTAACCATTTCCGATACTCATTGGGCGACTGGCCCGTAACTTGCTTGAACACCCGATTAAAATGCGGCAGCGACTGGAAGCCCACCAGCTCGGCCACCTCGTAAATCTTGCGCTCCCCTTCGACGAGCAGATGCTTCGCCTGCTGAATCCGCAGCGTATTTAAATAATTGATAAATGACTGCCCCGTATATTTCTTGAAGAGCAGACTGAACTGCGAGACGCTGATATGAAAGCGCTGGGTAATGTCCGCGACAGACAGCTCCTCCCGGTAATGAGCCTGCAGATAGTCGCACGCCTTCCGAATGACCTGACGCATCTCGCCGTTGGTCATCGTGTTGTAGCATTGCAGCCATTCCTCGGTCAGCTTCAGGAAATGCGCGCCAATCTCCTCCGCGCGTCCTCCCGCCGGCAGCGGTATGCGGGCGAAGCTCGGCAGCATGCTCTGGATCAAGTCATTGTACTTGCCCGAATACGTCCGGAGCAGCACCCCCTTCTCACTTTCCTGCAAATCGTCGGCTGCCGCGATGCGGCTGACAATTTGCGCCTGCTCCTTGAACAGCGCGGCTGAATCATAGTCCGTAATTTTATCGAAAAATTGCTGAATCCCCAAGTAATACTGCCGTAAATTATGAAATTGCGGAATCGCAGCCTTCGCCTTCTCCAGCGCCTTGCTCAGCTCATCCTCCAGAACAGGCTTCAGCAGAAAGTCACAGACGTGATACCGCAGCGCCTGGCGTGCATATTCAAATTCATTGTAGCCTGTCAAAATAATTGGAATGACCGGCAGCTGACGTTCCGCAATTTCGCGCACCAGCCACAAGCCGTCCTGGATCGGCATTCGGATATCGGTAATGACAATCGTCGGCCATACCTGATAAATCGCTTGCAGCGCCTCTTCTCCGTTGCCCGCCTCGGCCACTACCTCGAAGGCGCCGCCCAGCTGCTCGACCATCTTGACGACTGCGCCGCGAATCCACTGCTCATCCTCTACTACCATGACCTGATACATAGGAACACCATCCGTTAGTTTCATAATGGAAGTCAGGCCCGAAGCCTGAACCTCGGCAGCCTGCTTTCCATTATAGCATAGTCGGATTTCGCTTCCGGCAGTCCTGTTCTGCGTTTACCCCTTGACGGAGCCGACCAGCATGCCCTTGTCGAAATACTTCTGGAAAAACGGATACATCACAATCATCGGGATTGAAGCCATGACAACAACCGCCATTTTGACAGGAGGACCGAACTCGTAGCCGCCGGCGACCGATTCCAGAGAATTGCCGGATTCCAGCACGATTTGACGCAAAAACACCTGCAACGGAATCAGCTGCGAATCGCTGATAAACAAGATCGCTTGAAAATAGGAATTCCAGTAAAATACAGCGTAAAACACGATAAACGTCGCTACCGAAGTCATGGACAAGGGCAGCATGACCCGGAAAAACAGCGTCCACTCGCCGCAGCCGTCGATCCGCGCCGCTTCCTCCAGCTCCTTGGGCGTATTCTGGAAAAAGCTGCGCATGACAATTAAATTAAACGGCAAAATCAAGTTGTTCAGAAACAGCGACCAGAAGCTGTTCAACAGCCCCAGCTGGCTTGTAAGCAAATACATCGGGATGATGCCGCCGCTGAACAGTACCGTAATGACGACCATAATATTCAGCGCCCGTCTGCCCTTCAGCCACGTTCTGGACAGCCCGTAAGCCATCAGCGTTGTGGTGGAAATACTGAGCAGCGTCCCGCCGATTGTAATCTGGAAGGCATTCCAGTACGCGGTCAAAAAGTTATGATTGCTGAACAAATAACCATAGGAATTAAGTGTCCACGTCTCCGGAATGAGGAAGAAGCCCCGGGCGAGCGTCTCCTGCTTTGTCGCAAACGAGCTGAACAGCACATACAGGCAAGGAAACAGCACACCGAGCAAAATGATCGCAAGCAGCGTGTAAACGATCAGATCAAATAGGGAGGGCATTCGCCGCAAAGCCGTCTGTTTCATCTTAATACACCCCTTCCTCGCCGATCTTGCGCGATGCGCGGTTGGCGATGTAGACGAGCGCCAGTCCGATCACGGCCTTAAACAAGCCGACAGCCGTCGTATAGCTAAACTCCGCCTGGTTGATCCCGACCCGATACACATACGTATCGAATACTTCAGAAACATTAATATTCAGCGAGTTTTGCAGCAGCAAAATATGCTCAAAGCCGGTATCCATCACATGTCCGAGCCGCAAAATAAACAAGATGATAATCGTCGAGCGCAGCGCAGGCAGGTTGATATGCCAAATTTGGCGCAAGCGGCTCGCGCCGTCCACACGGGCGGCCTCATACAGCGTCGGGTCCACCGAAGCCAGCGCGGCAAGAAAAATGATCGCGCTCCAGCCGGCTTCCTTCCAGATGACCTGCAGCAAATACAAGCCGCAGAACGAATCCGGGTTCGTCATGACGTCCATCCGCTCATAGCCCCAGGTCGAGATCAGGTTGTTGATCCCCCCGTCCTGGGTGGAAAACAGCAGTGCCGTCATACTGACAATAACGACCCAGCTCAAGAAATGCGGCACGTAAAGCAGCGTTTGCGCGCCTTTCTTGAACCATTTGACCCGTACCTCATTCAGCAGCAGCGCTAGCAGGATCGGCATCGGAAAAAAGAGAAATAAATTCAACGCGCTGATGATGATCGTATTGCGGAATATAAGCCAAAAGTCCGGGTCCTGAAAAAGCGTCTCGAAATGCTGCAAGCCTACCCAGGGGCTGCCCAGAAAGCCTTCGAACGGATCATATTGCTGAAACGCAATGACGATCCCGGCCATCGGCACGTATTTAAAAAGGATAAAGAACAGAAAACCGGGCAGCATCATGAGATAAATCGGGAGCCCGCGTTTCCATTCGTACCACCGGCTGCGTGCTGCTGTGTTGCGGTGTGCCTGCTCCTGATGCGCAACTGTTGTACTCAAGCGTAAAACCTCCTTCGCCTTCCAGACCGACCGGGAAAGACCACACGCAGCTTTTGGACTTCCCGGCGTCTGCCTTCTCGGATGACGTTCTTCCTCAGCTTATTTCAGCTTCTGGTACTCGTCGTTCATTTCCTGAATAATTTTGTCGCCGCCGCCCGCTTTCCATTCGGCAATGGCTTTATCAATCGCTTCCATCGGCTCCTGGCCGGCCATTACCTTCACCATCGTATCCATCCACTTCTTGTCCAGATTGGTTCCCTGCTTCGTCGCTGTGTCCGAAACAAGCCCGGCGGCCGCATCCTTGACCTTCACTTTTTCGTTATTGTCGAAGTAAGTCTTGATTGTGGACACTTCCTTAGGGTCCATCCATTTATAAATGAGGAACATCGGGTCATAACGCTTGAAGAACCAGCCCAGCAGCAGGTACTGACGGTCCTTCACCGAAGCTTCAAGCTGCTCGTACTTCGTGTCGCTCACTTTTTTATAATGAACGCCCTCCATGCCATGCTTGACAAAATCATAGCCTTCATCAGACAGCATGTAGTCCAACAGCTTCAGGATACGCTGCTGCTTCTTGGCATCAATCTTGGAATTGATCACGATCTTGTCTCCGGATGTAAGGACCGGAATGCCGCCTTTGCCGGATGGCCCCTTCGGAGGCATCAGCTGCACCAGCTCCGCCTTCGGATCTGTTTTCAGCAAGGGCGGCAACGTTTCCGCGAACAGCTGCTGCGGATTCACATAGGCAATACCCGACTTGCCCGCCTCCAGCTTGTTGAGCGAATCCCGCGACTTCAGGATCGGCGAATCTTTATCCAGCACACCCTCCGCATACGCCTTGCGCATGAAGCCGATAAAGTCCTTCAGCTCCTTCGCCTGGGTTTGCATCGGAATCAGCTTCCCGCTGCCGTCGAGCGTCCAATAGTTGGCAAGACCGAAGCTGGCTGTCAAAAAGTTAGCCGTCCCCCCGAAGCCAAACCGGCCCGCAGGGCTGACCTCCAGAGAGAAGCCGACCGTATCCTGCTTGCCATTGCCGTCGGGGTCCTTCAGCGCAAACGCTTTGGCGACCTCGTAAAATTCATCAACCGTCTCCGGCATTTTGAGCCCCAGCTTGTCCAGCCAATCCTTGCGGATCGCCAGCGAATCCCGCACCTCCTGGTAATAAAACGGGATGCCGTAATAGCTGCCCTTCGGATTAAATTGCTTCAGCGCATCCTCGGGAATATGCTTCGTAATATTCGGGTAATTGCCGAGCTGCGGCAATACGTCCATGAACACATTTTTCGCCTGCCACTTGACAAATTCAGCATTCGGCGCATAAAACACATCCGGGAAATTGTTCGAGGCCGCCATGACATTCAGCTTTTCCTGGTAGCTTGCGGCAGGCACCCACTCGATTTTCAGATCAATGTTCAGCCGTTTATTCATCTCATCGACCATTGGATGATTTGGAGCCCAGCCGCCCCCGGCATAGCTGCGCGTCATCAAATTAATCGTTATTTTTTCACTGCCGTCGTCAACCGCGCCCTGCGGCTTCCCGGCCTCCGGCTTGCTTGTGCCCGAATTGGCTGCACAGCCCGCCAGCGTTGAAGAAGCAAGCAAAGCACCCAATGCAACCGCCGTTAATTTTTTCATCAAGCTCACCCTCCGATACGTCGTTTTATTTCTTTTCCCGCGAATCTCTGACATGAGGCACGACATCGCACGTTTCCATATAAAAGTCGAGCATGCGCTCTCTCAACTGCTCCCGCACCTGCGCCAGCGAAGCATCATGGATGCGGTTCCGCGTCTCGGCCGGGTCCTGCGCCAGATCGTACAGCTCGTCCGTTTCGTAGAAGCGGCGGACATACTTGTAGCGATCGGTCCGGATCATGACCGCCTTCGTATGCTCAGGTCCTTCGCTGCGCTGCATTTCGCCACGCGGCCAATATAACATGGACGGGTCCTCGTTGGCGGGCGCGGATTCGTTGCAATGCGTCTCGCCGTGCAGCCGACCGCCTTCGCTAAAGACGGCATCGCGATGCTCCTCGGTCTCTCCGGCCACAAGCGGAGCCAGCGTTTTGCCGAACGAGCTGTAGTCGGGAGTAAGACCTGCGTAGTGGTGAACCGTTGCGGTCAAATCGACCAGCTCGACGAGCGCGTCGCTTACCCTTGGCTTGACGGCGGCTGAAGCCGGCGGCTTGATCAAAAACGGAACGCGCGTCAAGCAATCCTCGAACGTGTTCTGGTTTTTCTCGACCAGGCCGTAATCTCCGGTGAAATCGCCGTGATCGGAGAAGAAAAATACAGCCGTATCGTCGTAAAAACCTTCGTCTTTAAGCGCTTTCATAAGTAAGCCGAATTGATGATCGACGCGGGCGCACATCGCATAATACGTCGCTCTCAGCTCCAGCCACCGTTCCTCCGACCAGCTCTGCATGTTGTAGATGCCGCGCAAGCCGGATAATATCGACGGCTTGTCCGGCGACAGCCTGTCCGCACGGATGCGCTCCGGGATCAGCGTCTTGTCGATCAGCTCAACCCACGACTTCTCAACGGCATACGGCGGATGCGGATACAGGATCGGCAAGTAGATGCACAGCGGCTGCTCGGCCGGAGCATTGCGGATCAGCTCGATCGCGCCGAGAATATTTGCCCAATCCGAATCATAATAAAAGCTTTCCTCACCCGTATCGAGTTCTCCTACATAGAAGGAATAATACGTGTCGCTGCCAGGCGCTCCGCGCCAGTTGTCCCCGCTCCCGTCAAACGCGCCGCCGAACATCGGCTTAGGCTTGCGTTCCGGCACATACTTGACATCGCAGTAAGCGTCAAATCCGCTTGTCGGAGGGATGAGGTCGTTTTTCCCGCCCCACCATACGTAATAGCCCGCATCCTTCAGCGTCTTGAGCAGCACCGGCTCATCGGGCCGCATCATATGGTACATCGTGCGATGCCCTCTCACGTGCGGGTACCAGCCTGACATAAATGAGCAGCGGCTTGGCGTGCAGACCGGATTTTGGCAATACGCATGGCGGAAGGAAACCGCATCCGTGGCGACTAGCTCGTCCAAATTCGGCGTAACGGCAGCCGGATTGCCCAGATGACCCATCACGTCGCCGCGCCATTGGTCGGGATTAAATAAAATAATATGAGGCTTTTTACTCAAGCTCGCTTGCCCTCCCCCTTTGTTCTCTTCTAGGTTGCGAAGAAGCTACCTTTACTATACGAGGAATGCCGCAGCAAAGTCGTTAACGCATTTTCCGATTTCTTTGCATTTTTTCCGCGGATGCGCGCGGCCTTCGATGACTCCATATAATATGCAAATAAATCGGATGATCCGTTATCGAACCGAACCGATCGTTCTGCTATAGTCGGGAGGAAGCTTTGAAATTCTGCTTTGAAACTGCTGTCTGGAAAGGAAGGATCTACAATGCGCGCACCCAATATTTTAATGATTATGGTCGATCAGTTTCGGGCCGATTGGCTGAGCTGCGCAGGCGCTTCCATGCTCAGCACGCCGAACATCGACCGCATCGCGGCAAATGGCGTACGGTTCGAGCGGGCCGCCTGCAACAGCCCCGTATGCGGGCCAAGCCGCTGCTCACTGGCGGCCGGGGTTTACCCGCATCGGCTCGGCAATCTGGAGAACTTCGTCAACTATCCTGCGGATCAGCCTACGTATTATCAAGCGCTGCGGGAAGCGGGCTACCGGGTCGCGATCGTCGGGAAAAGCGATTTGCACAAGGGAGATCATACGTACGGCCGGAACGGCGACCTGCCCTTGATGTATCATCTGGGGTTTACCGATCCGCATGAAACCGAAGGGAAAATGAACGCCGCCATGCCTCGCAACCAGCTGATGACCTTCGAAATTGATGCCGAGGATCAGTCGCAGCTGGCGGGACCGTACCAGCACTATTTGCGCGAGCAGGGGCTGCTTGGCGCGTTTGTCGAGGATTACCGGCTGCGCTTCCAGCAGTGGAGCTACTATAACGCCTGGCCTTCGCCGCTGCCGTCCGAGCATTTCCATGACAGCTATATCGGGCGTACGTCCTGCGCGTTTATTGAGCAGGTTGACACCGAGTCGCCGTGGCATCTGTTTGTCAGCTTCGTCGGTCCGCACGACCCTTGGGATGCGCCTGCGGATTATGTGAAGGCGTTCCCCGAGCAGGAATTTCCTCCCTCCATTCCGGACAGCCTTGAGCGGAAGCCGGAGTGGGTCAAAAAGAAAGCCAGGCAGCAGACAGGCGAGATGACCGAGCAGGAGCTGAACAACGTAAAACGGCATTACGGCGCAGCTATTCAGCTGATTGATGACTGGGTAGGGAGCATTCTGGATACGGTGGAGCGCAGAGGCTTCGCGGACAACACGATTATTATCTTCTGTGCGGATCATGGCGAAATGATGGGCGATCACGGCTTGTTTCAGAAAAATACGATGTATGAGGGGGCTTTGCGTATTCCGCTCATCATTGCCGACCCGCGCCGCAAGGCCGCCGGCACAAGCAGCGCGTTAGTGGAGCTGATGGACCTGCATCCGACCGTGCTGGACATGGCCGGGGTTGCTTATGCGGCAGGCAAATTGGACGGGAAGTCGATTGTCCCCCAGCTGGAGCCAAACCCGGCTGCGCACAAAAGCTGCCAGTTTAGCGAGCTGACCAACACCCGGATGATTTTCGACGGCCGCTACAAATTGATCGAAAATCATAATGACCTCCACGAGCTGTACGACCTGCAGGAGGACCCGCTGGAGCTGATCAATCGCATTGAGGAGGAGCCTCAGCTCGTCAAGCGGCTGAAGCGGCAACTGGCGGAATTGCGGAAGTAGTCGCACCGGGCAGCTTGCAGCTTGGCCTCCTGATCAGGAAAAGCCGCCTTCCCCCGTAACGTCCGGGGCAGGCGGCTTTCTTCATGACAAATCACACTTCAGCCGAGATGGTTCCGATACTTATTCGGCGTCATCCCCGTATATTTTTTGAATACCTGATAAAAATATTTTTCATCGTTATACCCGACAGCCAAGGCAATATCCCCGATTCGCTTGCTCATGTCCTGAAGTAATCGGCATGCATGACCGATTCTGACTTTATGCACATAGTCCAGAAAGCTGATTTTCATCTGCTGCTTAAACAATAAGCTTAAATAGCCGGGCGTAATATATACTTCGCTGGAGACCGTCTCGCGACTGAGCTCCTTGTCATAATGCTGGTCGATGTAGGCCAGAATGGATTCAAAAAGCTTATTGCTATTTTTTTTGGCTGCAAGCAAATCGCTGATCCGAGCCGCCTTCTCTAACAATTCGTGATGAATGCTGTCCATGCTGGCCCGTGACAAGCTTAGGGTCATCTCCTGCAAATCTTGCCCGAAAATGTCGTTTACGCTGATATTTTTTTCGATGCAAAGCTTGTAAAGCGCAAAATACATGGCGAGCGATAAGGTCAGCAGATCGTTTCTGGATGCCTCCTCTGGCTTCAAGGCCCGGATAAACAGTCTCAAGCTTTCGTCGATTTTGTGCTTGTCGCCGAGGACAATCGCATGCAGAACGGCATTCTCCAGCTCTATCGGATACAGCGGATCGCCGGGTTCATCGTCTGAAAGCTCTGCTGCGATGATGATCTTCTGCGGGCCGACGTGATATTTGGTGTCGAGGGCAGCCGCGGCCAACGCATGGGAAAGCTGCAGATGACGTATAGAGGCGCCCATGCTGCCAATCCCGATGGATACGCTCATATGAAGAAATCGCTGCGCATTGTGCTGAATGGCTTGAGCCAGCGCCTCGGCTTCCGGTTTGCTTAGCGGCTCCGCCGCGTTCAAAATAACGATGATTTCATCGTGATGCTCGAAGGCCGCGCAATGATAAGTCTCATTAATCGTCTCCTCCACCAGATTAAGCAAGCCGTATTTATAAAGCTCAACATCCAGTTGTGCGTATGGCTTCCGCCAGGCAAAAAAATTGTCGATCTGAATGATGAAAATGCAGAAGTAAGGGTGCGAAAAGGTCAGGCCGCTTAGCTCCAGACTGGCCAGTAGCTTGTCACTCGGCGGGTCCTCTCGTAAAACAAGCCGGGCAAGCGTTTTATCTCGGAGCAGGGGCAAGCTTTCCCGAAACCCTGTTTTCAGCTTCTCCAGGTTCGTTTCCTGCAGCCGCCCTGCTTCAATTTTGCCGATCAGCTTCAGAATCGTTTCCAGAATCTCTTTTCTTCGGCTTGGCTTGAGCAAATAATCGGCGGCCCCCAGGGATAAAGCCTTTTGCGCATAAGCAAAGTCGTCATAGCCGCTCATAATGACCGATTGAATATGGGGATACGTCGCATTTACTTTCTCGATCAGAGCCAGGCCGTCCATTTCGGGCATTCGAATGTCTGTCAACAAAATATCGACGTGAACACGCTCCAGCAGCTCCAAAGCCTCCAAGCCGTCGCGCGCCTCGGCAACAATTTCCACTCCTTGGCCTTGCCAGTCGATCAAGGTTTGCAAGCCTGTGCGGGCACGCTCTTCGTCATCGACGATCATCAGATGGATCATGCTGCTTTTCCTCCTTCGAATTCAGGGGCTCGAGTATGATCAGCTCCACGACAGTCCCTTCTCCCGGTTGGCTGGTAAAGGTCAGCTGAAACTGGTCCTTGTAATAATGGCGAAGTCTTTGGATGACATTCTGGATCGCATATCCCCCGGTTTCCTTGGATGTATAAACATCGTTTTCGTCGTGAAGCTGAGATATTTTTTGGATTGTTTCCGCGCTCATGCCAGAGCCGTTATCCTCAATGACAAAGCGCAGCCGGTGTTGATCAAGGGATCCGGATATGCGAACATGCCCTCCCTCTCGTTTTTTCTCGATGCCATGGACAAGTGCGTTTTCAATAAACGGCTGCAGGCTTAATTTCAAAATGACGTGGCTCTCAAGCTGCTCCGGAATATCAATGTGGTAGCTTAATCGCTCTCTGAATCTCATTTTTTGCAAAGATAAGTAAAGCTCGATAAGCTCCTTTTCCTTCGAGACGCTGGTAAAGCTTTTGCCTTGGTTCAAGCTCAGCCGGAATAACCGGGATAAATTGATAACCATCTCGCTGATTTTCTCCTGTCCGGAGCTTTCAGCTTCCCAGAATATCGTATCCAGCATATTGTACAAGAAGTGAGGATTGATTTGCGATTGCAACGCTTTCAGCTCGGCCTCCTGCTCCTTGAGGCGCAGCACATACACATCGTCAACCAAAGACTTGATATTGGCGACCATCGTATTATAGCCCCGTGTCAGCTGGCCGATTTCATCCCGATGCATAACCTCCACATGCTCTTGAAAATGTCCGTTCTGAAATCGCTTCATCGACTGAAGCAGCAGCTTGAGCGGCCTGGTTAAAAATGCGGTCAAGATCGCAGCCAACGGTATACTTAGCAATAAACAAGTCACAATAATGATCACAACAGCCAATTTGATCGAGTTGAGCTCCTTGGTCAGCGAGACCAGCGGCACCGCATACACAATTCGCCAGCCGTTATTGATTTGACTGTAGGTAAGAAGCAGGTCTTCTTTGGCGATGGATACGATGCGGGAGCCCTCCGCCATCTTTTCTTCGGCTTTGATAAAGGCCAGCTCCGGGGCATCCGGCTGGTAAAACTCCTTTCCTGCGGCCAGCAGCGGAACCCCTTTTTCATCCACAATCAAAATGCCATGATCCTCATCATATAAATTTTTCAAATATTTGTTTTTGATCGTTTCCTTGTTGACGCCGACAAAAATAAAGCCGATCAGATGTCCGTTTAAGGTGCTTTTGATCATTCGCGTCATCCCAAGCTTGTCTTTCCGGTTCGCTTCAATAAAAACGTTGTTCGGCTCCGTCAAGGGAAACCAGAAGGCAGCGCCGTTAAGCTCAACCGTACGCTTGTAAATGTCGCTCTTGAGAATGCTGGAGAAGGCGCCCGAGCCGCTGCTGTCATCCGTCGCCACCTGGTAGCCCGGTGCGTCGTTGGACCCGTATAAAGCCATATAATCGAAGTTACCGGTAACGAGCATCTGGTTCATAAGGGAGCCCATCATGCCGGAATAAAGGACCGGCTCCAGCGCCCCCGTGCTTTGCGTTTGATCATGCAGATAAGCTTGCACCGGCGAGGAAAGGATGAAGACCGTCACCCAGTCCGCAATTGCTCTCTGCATGCCGGCAATATTGCTGTCAATCACTTTAATGACGGACAAATTGGATGTGCTTACCTTGTTGACTACCTGCGATTGAGAGGTTTGGAAGGAATACAAGCCAAAGACAAGCACCACAAGCGTGATGGAAAAAACAATAATTATCGTGAGCTTGATTCTGAGATTCATGTTCATAAATAGCTGAACCATGAAGGTACACCACATTTCCGTATGTCTTTTTCTGTAGTGTAGCTTGCCCTGCCCGCTCTGACAATAATCGGAGCCATACATTCGATAATCCCCTACTTTATTAGCTAAATCTCTACTGACTGATCGGCTTTTTCATTGGTATGATGCATACAAGCACAATACAGCACCTATTCAGCCAAGGGGGAAATCACATGTCGCATAAAAAGCATCATTCACGCGTGGCAGCGTCTGCGCTGCTCGCAGCTATACTTGTCGTGTTATCGGGGTGCGGAGGGGCCAAGCCGGATGCGGGTCAAAATGCCTCAGCCGGGACCAAGGAAGGCAGCGGCGAGCAAAAAGTAACCCTTCGTTTCTTCTCCAATTTGCCGGATCGCAAAGCAGGTCAAGGCTTGGCGGAGCAAACCGTCCTGGACCGCTACATGAAGGAACATCCGAATGTCGTCGTCGAAGTGGAAGCGCTCGCCGAAGAGCCGTTTAAAAACAAACTGAAGGCGTATATGTCCTCCAGCGAGCCCATTGATATCACCATGGTACACTCCGGAGCGGAGCTGAGCACACTGGTGTCCGCCGGGTGGGTCGAGGAGCTTGACCCTAAGAAATATGAAGGAACGGATTACAATTTCCTGACCGGCGTCCTGAAAGGCTTCACCTTCGATAACAAGCTCTACGGTTTGCCGCGCAACAGTGACTACGAGGTGCTTTATTACAACAAGGCGCTGTTCGAGAGCAATGGCATCAAGGTTCCATCCACGCTGGAGGAGCTGTTTGACGCAGCCAAAGCATTCCGTGCCAAAAACATTGAGCCGCTTTCCATGAACGGAAAGGATCTCTGGAATTTGGCCGAATTGTACCAGAACATTGCGCAGCGGCTTAGCGGCGACCAGTCCTCCATTCTGGAGGCGGCGCAAGGGAAAAAGAAATTTGCAGACGACCCTCACTTAATTGAGGCTGCCCGGGTTCTGAAGCGCTTCGCGGATGAAAAAGTGTTTAATACGGCCTACATGACGATGGATTACGGCGCTTCGCAAAACCTGTTCACGCAAGGCAAAGCCGCCATGTGGTATATGGGCTCGTGGGAAGCCGGAATGGCTTCCAATACGAAGCTGTCCGAGGATTTTCGCAAAAATCTGGGCGTGATCAGGTTTCCTGCAACAGCATCCGGTAAAGGAAAAGATACGGATCTGATTGCGTGGAACGGCGGCGGGTATTCGGTAGTCAAGGCTTCGAAAAACAAGGAAGAGGCGAAGAAGCTGTTCGACTACATGATGCGGGCCGACCAGTGGGCCAGAACAGCCTGGGAGACAGGAGCTGCGGTTCCCGCTCAAAAGTATGAGCTGACCGGAAAAGAAACCGAGGTTCAAAAAACTTTGACCGATATTTTGCTTCAGGCGACTTCAACTTCCGGGATGCTGTTTAATGACGCCTCCTCCGCCGCTTTCAAAAATGCGTCCGAGAATGCCATGGGTGCTTTGGTCGCTGGAGGAACCGCTGAACAATTTATTGCAACCCTGCAGACCGCGGCGGATAAAAAATAAGCTAACCTATACATGCTCAAAAGGGGCAGTTGCACTTCGCTGCCCTTTTTGTATGCCGGGATGGAGTGGAAACGATGCATAAAGTATTAAGCAATAAGCTTGCCATATTTGTTTTTGTGTTTCCGGGACTGGCTTTTTTCCTGCTTACATTTGTTGCCCCCATTTTGTTAAGCGGCTATTATTCGCTCACGGATACCGTTGGCCCAGGCACACAGGTCAATATGGTAGGCTTGAGCAATTATACCGAGCTGTTATTTCATGACACGCGTTTTTGGATTGCTTTGCGCAACGCGCTGCTGCTGGGCGTCGGATTCATCCTCCTGCAGCATCCGATATGTATCTTTTTTGCCATTTTGCTGGATCGGATTGGCGGACAAGCGGAGAAGTGGTTCCGAACGATCTTTTTTATCCCTTGCGTCGTGTCGGTTGTCGTCATCTCAAGAATGTGGCTGAACCTGCTGGACCCGACCTTTGGCGTCTTCAACAAAGTATTGGCTGCAATCGGACTCGATTCGATGCAGCATGTATGGCTCGGAGACACGCAAACCGCGCTTGGCTCCATTTTGGCTATCTTGATCTGGTCCGGCTTCGGATGGGGCCTGTTATTTTACTATGCAGGAATCAAGGGAATTCCCGAGGAGCTGTACGAAGCCGCACGCATGGACGGGGCTACAGGCTTCAAGCTTCATTTCAAAATTACCGTACCTATGCTGCTTCCGGTTATTTCCGTTCAAGTGACGTTGGCTATGATTACTGCCTTGAAGCAAATGGAAACCGTGTATTTGACAACCAACGGCGGGCCTGGCGATTCGACCCAATTTCTGGCGGTATATTTATATAATCAAGCATTCTCGGCAAGCAAATACGGCTATGCGAATGCGATCTCCATCCTCTTTATTCTGGTCTGCTTGCTTGCGACCTTCGTTTCCAATCGACTGACCCGCAACAATAAACTGGATTATTAAGGGGGTGACCGCGTTGACAAACCTGCAAAAAAGCGTATTATGGGTATTTTTCTTGCTGGTCGCCATGATTCAATTGTTTCCGCTGCTGTGGCTGGCCAACTATTCGATTGTGGACGCAAGCGAATTTTTCTCCGAACATATTTTGTTTTGGCCGGAGGCTCCCGTTTGGCATAACTACATCAACGCCTGGGTCGACGGGAAGTTTCCTAAATATTTATTGAACAGCATCATCGTTTCGGGGGCAACGATTGCTTTGACCGTTGTCATCTCGATCACCTTGGCTTACGCGTTTACAAGAATGCTTTGGAAGGGCCGCTCCTTCTTCTATACGATCATTTTGCTCGGCATCATGATTCCGATTCATGCGACACTGCTGCCCAACTTCGCTATTTTCAAAGCAATCGGCCTGACGGACTCTTACTGGGGTCTCATTTTACCCTATACCGCCGTCTCTGTTCCCTTGAGCACGTTTATTTTGACCGGCTTTATGCGGAGCATCCCGATCGCTATGGAGGAATCCGCCGTTATGGACGGAGCCAATATTTACCGCATTGTTTTCCAAATTATATTGCCGCTAACGATGCCGGCCGTCGTCACCATTGCAGTCACAACGTTTTTGAACTGCTGGAATGAGTTTATTATGGCCGCTACCTTTATCAGCAAGGATGATTTGAAAACTTTGCCCTTCTCTGTCATGAACTTCGCCGGACAATATTCGTCTGACTACGGCTCCCAGTTTGCGGTGATGGTGTTGACCTCCATACCGGCCGTTATCATTTATGCGATGTTTAATGAGAAAATTACCAAGGGCGTCACGGCCGGAGCCGTGAAGGGATAACCGGCCTGGCGTGGAATAGTTTCGCGAAAAAGCCGTGCAGATCCTTACGGACATGGCACGGCTTTTCCGTGATGAATGATTAGATTTTGCTGACAAGCTCCTTATTTTGCAGCAGAGCAACCAGGTACGCCAGGGTCAAGCCTTGGCCCCATCCCTGAACTCTCTTCTTGGAAATGACCTTGTAATCCTCCGCAGAGTACATGACCGCCGTGCCTGCCGAAACATTTCGAACAGAGCCGTCTTCGTCAATGTTGGCCAGAATCCCCTCATAAGCTTTTGCCATATAATTTTGGTGCAGCGGGTGCCCGTTAATGGACAGCGCGGCGGCAATGCCCGCAGAGGCTGATGTCTCCAGATACGAGGTTTCATCATTCAGCACCGTCCGCCACAAGCCTTCCGGCGACTGCAGCCTGACCAAAGCGCTCAGCTGGTCTCCAAGAGCCCCGCCAATCTGCATCCACATCGGCATGAACGGGTTAAGCATTTTGTACGCTTGAGCCATCGTATAAGCAGCCCAGGCATTGGCTCTGCCCCAATAAATACCGGACAAGTGATCTTGTCTGACATTATCCCATGCATGATAGAACAGGTTTGTTTTCGTATCCTGCAAAAATTCCTCATGCCAGTAAAATTGATTCAGCGCATCTTCAATATATTGCTTGTTGTCCAATTTAAACCCGAGACGCAGCAGGAAATAAGCGGCCATGAACAACGTATCCGCCCATGCCTGTTCAGGAAAGTCATTGTCGGAGGATACGGTGTGCTGGAATACGCCTTCTCCAAACCGGATGGCTTCCTTTTGCAAATAATCGGCTTTTAACAGAGCCAGGTCGAGGTACTTGGAGTCCCCTGTAGCTTCGTGCAGCGTCAGCATGGTATGTCCCATGGCGCAAGCATTGACCATCATAGGCGGCAGCCCGAGCTCCAGGTATTCATCCACCCATTTGACCAGAAAATCAATGTACGCTTGATTCCCGGTCACTTCCCAGGCTTTGCAAATTCCGTAATAGGCCACCCCGCAGGACCAGTTCCACGTAAAATCCATATTCATCGTTCTTTGAACGACCCGGTCAATTAGCTCCCTGACTTCATCTTCATTACATTCAAATTTACGCATAACATCCATCTCCTGTTGCAGGGGTGTCCCTGAATATCGTCAAGCATAACCTCCGTCTTCTAATATATGATGATTGGGAAACGATTTCAATCCCTTTTCAGAGGCGGCCACCCTGCCACGCAAACGTCAATCGAAAAGACCTGGCGGCTCAACCAAGAAAGGACACACCCATATAATTCGCACAGTAATTATTGAGGATGAGGCTGGGATTCGCAAAAGTCTATGCAAGCTTGTATCCGAATCCTCTCTTGGCTTTGCAATCGTAGGAGAAGGAGCTAACGGAAATTTAAGGATTGCAATTAGCCGAAAGCATGTTTCCTGACTTGATGATTACCGACAAGCGTGAGCCCTTCATTCGATTGATTGCTTTCATAGCAAATGGATGGAAAGCAACGCGCTGAATACGCCCTTTAAAGCTCGAATACAATAGGCAAGCTATTCTTAGCGGAGAAACGGTCAAGGATACCCAGTATACAAACAGTTTATTTATAGCTGGCTTCAAACCGTTCGTGAAACCCGAAATTACGGGGCGCATCTGAACATCAAGCATGTCGTCAGTCTTATTAAGAAGCGAGCTTATCGGCTATACCGACTACCCTCATTTTACGAAAACCTTCAAAAAGACATATGGCGTTACTCCTCGCGAGTTTCGTAAATCGCTTGGATTGTCCTGACTATGTTTACTGCAAAAAGGGGCTGGGATTCCCAAACATCGTGTTTGGAATTCCAGCCCTTGACCTTTAAAATTAACTTAACCCTAAATAGCAGATGCAGATATTGAGGCTTGAACATCAAATCAACCATTCTTTTTTCTAATACTATACTTTTTAAAGTATCCTTTAATCTCTTTCGATTCCTTATAAACACGATACGGTTTACTTACAATCCTTACTGGCAGCGAAAGCAGAAATTCCCTGAGATGATCACGGTATTCCTCAGTCATTCGTTCGGGCTTACTGATGATTCTCTTAAGAATCTCATCATAAATTTCATGCGATATGTCAATATTGAGAACCATATGTCTACCGCAAACGTCACAATCGATTCTTGAGAGCAATTTGTTTAAATAGGTGATCGTGTGGTCCGTTTCATCCCTACATCGGATACAATAAAGAAAGCCATGGATTTGAGTCTCCTTCATAACATCACCCCAATTAATGCAAATCAATTTGTGATCATAATTATACACTACGATCACAAATAAAACATTTATTCGGATAGAAGATCTCATGATGAAAGTAGGGCAAACCCGTAAATCTGCCCTCGCTTACCTTATTTTGAAGCTAGTCTTCCCCGAATTTGTTGTCGAATAAGGCAATGATCGATTGTAGAGCGCGTCCCTCGTCTTCCCCGACTGCACTCACCGTAATTTCCGTGCCTTTGCGCGCGCCTAATGAGATCACGCTAATAAAGCTCTTAGCGTCAGCTGTTTTATTATCCTTCTTCAATGTAATAACAGATTGAAATGAACCAGCTGTTTTTACAATTTCTTTTGCCGGACGGGTATGCAGCCCTGTATGGTTCTGTACAGTTACTTGTTGCGTCAGCATATCTCGTTCTCCTTTACTCTTCTATTAGCTTAGCAGTTGCCTCACATAGGCAATACATTCACTTTCCGACAGCTTTAAAATTTCTTGCTTAACGTAAGGAATTTGCGAAACGCTCATGCTCCATTCGTCTACACCAAGGCCGATAAGCAACTTGGCCATCTGTGGATCACCAGCCATCTCCCCGCACATCCCGACATGCTTTCCATGAGCTTTAGCATTTCTGCAAACGATATCGATCAAGCGCAGAACGGCCAGATGCTGGCAATCGTACAAATAGCTGACCTTTTCATTCATTCTGTCGGCAGCGACCGTATATTGAATCAAGTCATTGGTCCCAATACTAAAAAAGTCGACGTGCAGGGCCAGCTTATCAGAGATCAGTGCTGCGGATGGAATTTCAATCATAATGCCCACAGGAACATGTTCTTTATAGGCTTTACCTTGAGAAGCAAGTTCTTGCTTCGCCTCCTCCAGCAACGCCTTCGCCTCTTCGATTTCCTTCACCCCGGAAATCATCGGAAACATGATTCGCAGATCACCCTCAACCGCGGCTCGGAGCAACGCCCGCAATTGAGTTTTAAATAATGTGGGATCAGCCAGACAATAGCGGATGGCTCGCCAGCCGAGGAATGGGTTGAATTCTTTGTCAATGGGCAAATAAGGAATCTCCTTATCTCCCCCGATGTCCAGCGTCCGGATGATCACAGGCTTTCCTATCATCTTCAAAAGAGTGTCGCGGTACGCCTCATACTGTTCCTCTTCCGACGGCATATCATCGCGGTCCATAAATAAAAACTCAGTTCGGAACAGGCCCACACCTTCGCCGCCATACTCAAGCACCATACCAGCCTCTTCAGGCTTTCCAATATTACCATACAATTCAAAATGCTTGCCATCTATCGTTACAGGAGATACTTCTCTAAGCGTGTTCAATTGCTGTGACACGGCAACTTGTTCCGTACGTTTGTGCTCATACGTTGACAACTGCTGCTCATCCGGTTCGCTTACCACAAGCCCGGCTTCTCCGTCTAATACGACCAAGCTCCCATCGCTTACTGTGGAAAGCAGTTCCTTGATGCCCACAATGGCCGGAATTCCAAAGTTCCGCGCCATAATAGCCGTATGGCTCGTTCGGCTTCCTACCTCTGTAGCAAATCCGAGCACCATCTTCCTATTCATCTGCGCCGTCATCGAAGGCGTCAAATCATGAGCCAAAATAACTACAGGCTCCGACAACGCCGAAAGATCGACATTCCGATTACCGAGCAGTTCGTCAAGCAAGCGACTTTCTGCATCCTTCATATCGGTTAACCGCTCTCTAAGATATTCATCTTCCATCATTTCAAAAGCCTTGGCATATTCGCCGAACACCTCGCTTACAGCCCAAACCGCTTGAACCTGCTCATTTATAATTTTGCTATGGACATCCGTTTTCAGTTGGGAATCATCCAGTAAAAACCACTGTCCCTCCAAAATACCTGCTTCCTGTTCACTGCCTTCGGACTCTAATTTATCAATTAGGGTCCTCAGTTGCGTTTTAGCGCGCAGAACAGCTTCATTAAACAGTTGAATCTCCTCTGACACCTGTCCCTCGTTAACCCTGCATTTTGCTAATTGTCTTTCTGGCTTGCTGAGCAGCAGGGCACGTCCGATGGCAATTCCAGATGAAGCCGCGATCCCCTGCATCATACCACGTCCTCCCCGGAGGTGAGCACCCTGCACGCTCCGACCAGACCAGCTCGGATGAGAGAACCCTTGCGCTCCAGTTCAAATCGCTTCTTAATAAAATTCATATGATTTCCCTCCGATATCCTGTCTATCTATTCTCTTACAAATCGAAATACGGCGCCGGCCTGAAGATCGGGAATGGCACTCTTCTCAACATAAATACTGCCCGGGAGCGTTTCAGATAAATCGCCGGTAAAATTCATAGTAAAATGTCCCAAGTCCCGGAGCGACTTATTAGCTGTATCGCCAACATAAAGTATTCGATAATGAATGCCACTTAAAATGAATGTATCTCCGGCCGAAACCTCCCCAATCAGGCCAGCATTCCTGTGTACGACCGCCACATCATGAAGCTCCTTCGGGGATTTTTCGTCAAAAAAGATAAGTACGTTTTCTTCGATAATAATAGGAACATCTGATCCAATTGCTGTAATCGTTGCATCGTATAAGGTTTGCAACATGAACACCTCCGCATGGCTTCTCTATATTTTTGTAACTTTAAGAGTATAATCCGAAACTGCATACATACGCGATCAGCACCGCAATCGGGCCCGTAATTTGTCGAGACAGAAGAACTGCAGGTACGCCAATCTCTATCGTTTCCGGTTTCGCTTCGCCTAACGTCAAACCGACGGGGACAAAGTCGCATCCGACCTGAGGATTGATTGCGAATAAAGCGGGCAACGCCAGTTGAGGAGGAATGTTACCTTTGCCGATTTCGGTTCCGACCAGTACCCCGACAACCTGTGCGATAACCGCCCCAGGGCCCAACATTGGCGATAAGACTGGGATTGCGCAAATAACCGACAGAACCAAGAGCCCTCCGATATTGCCAGCTAATGGAGTAACAAATCTAGCTATGATATCACCAATACCTGTGTAGAGGATAATACCCATGATAGCGCTTACAAATGCCATGAATGGCAAAATATTTTTAAGTACCATTTCCATCGTTTCTCGACCCGCTTGATAAAACACGCTAACGACATTGCCCATCACGCGGCCGATTTTTACGATAAAGTTGGACTTTTGCGGCTGCTTATACATCTCTTTAGCCCGAGCCTTGGCATCCTCTTTAATTTCCTTGACCGATTTGGCTTCGCTTGAGCTTGTTTGCATTGCCGCTACTTCGACCTGGTCCAACAGCGAAATGCAGCTTTCATTTACACCCGAAACGAAATTTTCCTCCTTGATGAATTTCATCAACGGTCCGGAAGGCGATGTTTGATGAATGTTTAGTGTAAGCACGCCCATCTTCGGATATACGCCACAACGAGCAGTACCTCCACAATCGATAACGACACATGCCATCTTCTCGCTTTCAACCGAAGAGGTGAACCCATCAATAGTCTCGGCGCCAGTCAATTCTGCTATGCGTTGGGCAATCGGATGAATACCTCCTCCTGTTACGGAAACAATATATTTCTTTTGCTCATTTGGATCAATAATGAACCCCGTACCCCATCCCCCGGCTCCTTTGGAAACCTTTACCGCTTTATATGCAGCCATGTTTTCATCTCCCCTTCATTTAATTAGCCTGTGCTTCTCTTTTGCGCATCATAGCTGCCGTGATCCATTCAGTCACAAGTCCGCGAATCAATATCACGATGATACCGACCAGGAAATACCGGATGGCTAGCGGCCCAAGTGAAAGATTGAGGGTTTGCAGCCCCGTTGCGATCCCTAAGTAAACAAATAACTCTGAGGCGTTCGCATGTGCAAATAAGCCGGTGATGGGGTGAACAAAGGATACGGCCGAATCATAAAAAGCTGGCTTTTGGCGTTCCGGCAAAAACTTTCCGAAGCTGTAGCACATCGGGTTTGTCATAAAGAATACGGCAAGAATCGGAAAGATTGTGTATCTTAAAACGGCATATTTAGTTGTCCTTTGCGCAAACTTGTTGATACGTTCCTCACCAACAAAGTTGATAATTGCATTAATGACAGTTATTAAACAGATTAGGGTAGGAACAATTCCCGTAAGCAGCCCTACAAATGTCTTACCTCCCGCTTGAAACATTCCGATGAAGCCTTCCGCCACATGCACTAAAAAATCCATTCAAATTCCTCCTCTAATGATTCATTGCTTGCCGTTTAATCTGCTCAGACGCATTTTTCACCGCGTGGAGGCGGGATTTATCCGCGGTAAACCTCTCTAGTTCCGTTAATGAGCGCCCGATAAAATCCTCTGCCTGTTTAAATCGGCCAAACACCGTTACTCCTGTCAATTCTTGAGCTTGGGTCACTACGCCGTCTGTGTCCGTCACCAAGATCACAACGGAGCCAATGCCCAGTTTCCGCTTCACGACTCCGACCCCGAGAAAACCCGATCCCTGCCCGGACATTGTCCGAACGGTTTGTTGATAGTGCTTGTTCTGTACATAGCTAAGTGCAATTTGTAGAAACCATGAGATCACGAACAACAAGATAGCCGTATTCCACCATTGCAATTTGAACCCCCCTCTTCGCCCTCTTTACATTTGTCATTGTTATTTACATTTGTATTATAAATCGCTTTCATTTTCTGTGTCAACAAAAAAAACGAAAAATCTAATAAAAAAAGGCTGCATGATCTGCAACCAGAAACCAACATCTACATCTATCGACTCTTTAATTTTTTATTTTTTGAACGAGTTCTGAAGCTGTTTGTTCGTCAGTAATCAATGTATGGATATAACCGCCTCGCAATGTTGCCACGATGCTGTCCGTCTTATGAGCGCCTGAAACGACAGCAATGACCTTCCCTACATGCCTAAGATCATCCACGTTAATCCCTATTACACGCTCGTTGATAGTCTCCTTTGCAATCGAGCCGTCTGAACGAACAAAGCAGGAGTTGATATCACCTACCACATCCGCATCCTTTAAGCTTTTCAGCTCTTCATCGCCTATATACCCAATCTCCTCCATCGTGGAGCTAATGAAAGGATTCCCGATTCCAACGAGAGCCAAATCAATCTTCTTCGCTTCCTCCAGCACATCAGCTACTGTAGGTGTTTGCAGAAGTAACTCGCGAAAATTCGGGCTTTCGACAATGGCCGGAGCATATAGAGACTCGCAGCTGCAGCCTAGTTTTTTAGATAGCTCATACGCGATTTGATTGGAGTGAAGCTCGATTCGATTAGACCCCATCCCCCCTATTAACGGGATTACCTTCAATTGCTCATGAGCTTCATTCGGACATTCTTTCACTACATTGTAGAGTGTTGTCCCCCAAGAGATACCCATCTTCGTGACATCCTTAAGCTGCTTTAACAGATAGGCAGCAGCAGCCTTAGATAGGGCAACCTTAGCAACCTCTGCCGGCATCTCTGCTGTAGGCACAACAATAACGTCGACTACTGAAAAAGCGTTTTCAATTTCTTGTTCCAAATCAATCGTATGAAATGCCTGGTCATGAATGATGATTTCTACAAGACCCTCATTACGCGCCTTCTGTAAGCCTTTAGAAATGATAGGCCGGGAAACGCCGACCTTCTTGGCGATTTCCGCCTGGGTAAATTCATCAAAATAATACATTCGACTAATCTTGAGCAAAAACTTCTTTTCTTCATCGCTCATCATGATCAATCAACCCCAATCCGTCCTTCATCTTCAAGAAAATTTCAGACTTTATGACGAATTATAACACACTTTATGACAGTTTCCATTGTAATTTAGATGACAAAATCCACCTCAGCGACTGCTTCACTAGAAAGGTGGATGCGTCAAGACAGAGTCCTGTCCTGATCATTTTATTAGCGTTACTTAACCGTCTCATCACGATTGTTCCTGACCTCGCCAATTGCAGCAGACGCAGCCCTGATATTTTCTGTCGCCAAAGAAATGAATTTGATCTGTTACCTTCATAACAGACCGGCGTATGTTAACGAAGGAGCTGTTTACGACGCTGACTTCTGTCAAACCGCTTTTAACTTCACCAACAGTGGCGTTTGCCTTGCCAAGAGCATTTTGAACCTCAGCTTGAATGAATTCAATTAATTCCTTTACTCTGTGCACCGAGTCTGTAGTCTGATCAGCCAGCTTGCGAATTTCTCCCGCTACTACCCCAAAACCACGTCCATGCTCGCCTGCACGTGCCGCTTCAATCGCTGAATTTAACGACAAAAACTTTGTTTGCTCAGCTATGTCGGAGATAAACTGAGTGATTTTTCCGATTTGGAGCGACTTCTCGTTCAAACTACCAATCATTTCTGTTAATCCTTCGATGCTTTTAGTGATAATATCCATTTGCTGACCCGCATTTTTGACAGACTGATACCAACGAATTTGATCTGTTGATTCATAGGAGTCAACATAATAAGCATACCATTAGAGACTGCCAGTGAGCAGCGCTTGGTCTTGCAATTTACGAAGCTCCCAAATAACAGAAGATGCTGTCTGTTCTACATCGGCATACGTTATGACCTCACCGGCTTTTATCGCGCGCATGACCACTTGTGCTTGCACTAAGCCAATCGGGAGTGCGTTATGTGATTTAGCTTCTGTCGCAGTCATGATTTTACCGTAAACCGTAAAGCCGCCAATTCCATCCAGACGGTCTCCCGGCTGCAAATCCTTCTTGGCTATCGTCACGGTTTCAGCAACTAACCCTTTCCAAGGTGCAATCGTTTGCTCGTTATAGAAGTAAGCACCGGCTACCGACAATGGCGTTTCCAAGCTTGTTAAATGATAGGGACGGAATAAGACAAAATTCGGCCCCTTGCCCATCTTCAAATATTCCATTTCATGAATAACTTCTTCTTTGCCCGAAGTGACAATGACAAATACTCCTGGAGCTACCCCATTTACGTATTCCACAACTCCCGTGCGGCTTAGAATTCCCCCGTCCTTGCGCAGCCTCAATACCTCTGTAAGCTCCTGTACAGTCGCTGACGGTCCATGCATCCCTGCCTGATCCGGGACGAAGCCTGTTGCGTTAGCCACAGCAGTCATCTCGATCATCGTCTTTGTTCCATCCTGGAAGGATGCAATCATCTTCGGATTGGCTCCCACGCTTAATGCGTATTCCCTTGCCGAATCTGGTGTAGCTTTTACATTCAATGGGTTGTTTTTGCCCTTGCCGATTGCCAGTACCTCAAAACCGATTGCGTCTGCGAAGTTATAAAGTTCCATAACCGCTCCAGGCTCATCCCCTGCTGAGCCGGTATACACAACGCCAGCCGAAGCCGCCATCTTGTTCAGCAATGGACCGACCGTTACGTCTGTCTCTACATTTAACATAACAATGTGCTTTTTATTCAGGATTGCCTTCCAAGCAATTTCGGCGCCAACGTTCGGCACTCCTGTTGCATCGACGATGACGTCGACATTTGGTAGCGCTAACAATAGTTGCATATCGTCAGTAACAACAACATGACGCTGCTCAATCGCCCGCTCCGCCTGTTCAAGCTCTCTCGTTTCTACGATATACTCGGCTTTCACTCCTGCATACAGATAGGCGTTCTTAGCATTCTCCATACGTACATCCGCCGTAGCCACTACACGCATACCTTTCATGCTTTCGATTTGCGAAATCATGCCTCGTCCCATTTGACCCGCTCCGACCAAACCAACACGGATTAATCCGCCTTTACGTTCTAACTCTGCTAACTTCTTATTCAAATTCATCGTAGATTCTCCCCCTCTTCAGATTCAATATAATCGCTATGAGATCAAGACCTAGTACTGCCTGAACCATAAATTCAGATGTTTCAATTTTTACAAATGTTCTTTACATTTACACTTGTAATTTTATACCCTCTTTCAAATCGTGTCAATACAAAAATAAGAAGTTCGAACAAATGTAAATCGTGTTGGTCGATCTATTCAAAATCGGTTAGCTGCTTACTGCCTGCTTCCCCCTGCTTTGCTCTGAAGCTTCGCTGGCAATTTGTGCTTGCGCTGCTGCAATACGCGCCAGAGGTACCCGGTAAGGCGAGCAGCTGACATAGTCCAATCCGATCTCATGACAGAAGGATATGGACCGCTTATCTCCGCCGTGCTCGCCGCAAATACCGGCTTTCAAATTTGGCTTCACCGCTCTTCCTTTGGCCACTCCCATCTGAACGAGAGCTCCTACGCCTTCTTCATCCAGCACCTGGAACGGATTGTCCGGAACAATTTTCTGCTCCACATAGCAGTTAAGAAACTTTCCTTCTGCATCATCCCGGCTATAGCCAAAGGTCATCTGTGTCAAATCATTCGTACCAAACGAAAAGAAATCCGCATACTCAGCGATTGCCCCTGCAGTTAAAGCCGCCCGCGGTACTTCAATCATGGTTCCTACCTGATAGGGTACTAACACCCCTTCTTCTCCGAACACCTCAGCTGCAGCCTCATCCACAAGTTCTCGCATTAATTTAAGCTCATGGGCATGTCCTACTAAAGGGATCATAATTTCCGGAATCACTGCTTTCCCGCGACCTGCAGCAAGAACGGCTGCCCGGAATACGGCAATTGCTTGCATTTTATAAATTTCAGGGAATAAGATTCCTAAACGGCACCCTCGTTGACCCAGCATCGGATTCATCTCTTGAAGACTACGAACTTTTCTGATTAGCTGCTCATGAGCTTTTTGATTCCTTGTATCCCTATCCTCAGCGGCATCGTTTTTTTTCAGCAGGTCCTCCAGCTTCGGTAAAAACTCGTGCAGTGGCGGATCCAAAAGCCTAATCGTGACAGGTAATCCGTCCATTGCATCAAAGATCCCTTCAAAGTCGGATTGCTGCATCGGAAGCAAAATATCGAGCGCTTCTTTTCTTTCGTTGAAACCGTCCGCCAAAATCATGGCTTGAACAACCGGTAAACGATCAGAGCTCATGAACATATGCTCGGTCCGACAAAGCCCAATCCCTTGCGCCCCAAAGCTTCTTGCCTTCGCAGCATCCTCGGGCGTATCCGCATTCGTCAAAACCTTCAATCTGCGAAATTCGTCTGCCCACTGCAGCAATTGCAGCAATTCATCGCTTAGCTCAGGCTCCTTCAAAGGGACCTCCCCGCGAATGACACGACCGGATGATCCATCCAGCGTAATCCATTCACCCTGTTCGATAATCAGTTCTCCAACCCGGAATCGCTTCTCTTCACGATTTACCTGCAGCTCCTCGCAGCCGCAAATGCAAGGCTTTCCCATTCCTCTGGCCACAACCGCTGCGTGACTTGTCATGCCGCCGCGGCTAGTTAATACGCCTTCTGCGGCGATAACGCCATGTATATCCTCTGGGCTCGTTTCTGCGCTAATCAGAACAACCTTCTTGCCTTCACGCGCCCATTCATCAGCTGTGTCTGCATCAAACACCGCTAGCCCCATCGCAGCCCCAGGTGAAGCCGGAAGTCCTGTAGCCATAACATCAAGAACAGCGCCAGGATCAATTGCACGATGCAGGAGCTGATCCAAATGGCCGACTTCAATTCTTTGAATCGCCTCTTTAGGGGAAATAAGCCCTTCGCGCACGAACTGAACCGCTAATTGCACCGCAGCCTGTGCCGTCCTTTTCCCATTGCGGGTTTGCAGTATATAGAGCGTGCCCTTTTCAATCGTAAACTCGATATCCTGCAAATCCTTATAGTGGGCTTCTAGCTGCCTGGATGTTTTGTCTAATCGTCGGTAAACTTCCGGCATTTCCTCCGCCAGCTTGGCAATCGGAAGCGGAGTTCTAATCCCAGCTACTACGTCCTCGCCTTGTGCATTAGTCAAGTACTCGCCATACAAATGTTTTCCCCCGGTAGAAGGGTTCCTTGTAAATAGGACACCGGTTCCGCAATCTTCTCCCATATTGCCGAACACCATGGATTGAATGTTAACAGCCGTCCCCTGCTCTTCCGGTATGTTGTACACCTTTCGATATACAATTGCCCGTTTGTTATTCCATGACCGGAACACTGCATCTACAGCTAAGATCAATTGCTCTTGGACATCTTGAGGAAACGATCGATTTGCCCTATTCCGAATAATCTCTTTATATTCGGTGATTAGCTCTTGCAGCAGCTCTACATTCAGATCTTTATCCTGCACTACCTGATTTCTATTTTTTAGTTTGTGGAGCTTTGTCTCAAATAAATAACTCTCTAGTTCAAACACGACATTTCCGAACATTTGAATGAATCGGCGGTAGCAATCGTAAGCGAAACGTGGATTATTCGTACACCGGGCTAACCCCTCTACGGTTTCATCATTTAATCCCAAATTGAGAATGGTGTCCATCATGCCTGGCATCGAGGTTACAGAGCCGGAACGTACGGATACAAGCAGCGGATTGTTGGCATCCCCAAAGCCTTGTTCCTTTTTCAATTCAATTTGTCGAAGCGCTGCTTGAATCTCTTCCTCTAAACCTGCTGGCAACTTCTTCTCATTAGCGTAATAAGCTCGGCAGGTGTCCGTCGTAATTGTAAATCCAGGAGGAACATTCAGCCCCACGCGAGTCATCTCAGCGAGATTTGCCCCTTTCCCGCCCAGCAGCACCTTCATTTCTGCATTTCCCTCTTCAAACGAAACAATTCTCTTGTTTTCCATAGTTACCGCCCTCCGAATTCACACGTCTATTTTACATTTGTTTTTATTATTTACATATGTAATTTTAACCTCGACACAACGAAGTGTCAACGATAAATTATGTTCTTTTAAATATTTAGTGTGTACTAATTAGTCTTTTTTTGCATATAAAGTGAAACATTTAATTAGTAATGATGAAAATAAGTACAATACCGATTAATAAGCAACAAAAAGGCTGTCTCCACAGAGACAACCTTTCTCGACTAGCACTTGATCATTTCCTAATGATTAACTCCCATGCCGAGCCAACCATTGGCTGCCTCGAACAAGGACTCCGAAACGGTCGGATGCGGATGGATCAAATTAGCCCACTCGGCGACCGTACCTTCTAAATGCATAAAGGCTGATGCTGTTGTAATCATATCTGTTACATGAGGTCCAACCATAGTTACACCAATAATTTCACCGTACTTTTCGTCGGCAATCAACTTCACGAAGCCATCGGTGTCTCCCATGGACAAGGCCTTCCCATTTCCCCGCATGGCATACGTTTGGACCTTAACCGACAGACCGCTTTTCTTTGCTTCCTGCTCGGTCATCCCTACACTTGCTATTTCCGGATGAGTGTAAATACAGCGGGGAACGACACGGTAATTCATTTTTTCTTGCTTCCCTGCGGCATTGGCGGCTGCGATCAATCCTTCTGCACTAGCTACGTGAGCAAGCTGATACCCTCCTACCAGATCCCCGATCGCATACACATGAGGAATACTCGTCTCTAAATAATCATTGACCTCAACAAACCGGCCATTCATCTTAAGCCGCAGCTCCTCCAGTCCTCCAAGACTTGGAATTCGTCCTACAGCGACAAGCAGTTCCTCCGCTGTATGCTCGAGCTTCTCGTCCGAACGCGCTGCTGAAACAATAAACTGCCCCTTTTCATACCGAACCTGCTCCACCTTGGTTGCAACGTGCAATTGAACCCCGCGTTGCTTTAAAGCTTTAGCTAAAGCTTGAGCAGCCGCTTCATCTTCAGTTGGTACAATACGGTCTGACGCTTCAACTACCGTAACCTTTGTACCAAAGGCTGAGAAAATAGCGGCAAACTCAACACCAATCACACCGCCGCCGACAATCGTCATCGTTTTTGGAATATGATTCAATTGAAATATCGAATCGCTTGTTTGATAAGGCAGCCCTTCTAAGCCTGGGATCGGAGGGATGGAAGGTTTAGAGCCTGTAGCCAAAATAACTTTCTCTGCTCTTACTCTAGTCACTTCCGTATCCGAGGATACCTCAATCTCACGCGAGGACAGTACCTTTCCCCAGCCTCTCATATGACTAATTTTGTTCATTTTCAATAACCCGCCAATGCCGGTGCGGAGCGTCTGCATGACTTGACCTTGTTGAGCCAGCATGGCATCCCAGGAGAACTCGATAGGTCCTGTCTTGATTCCCCAAGCTTGAACCTTTCGGATTGTTTCAGCCGCTTCGGCCATATGCAACAACGTTTTTGAAGGTACACAACCGCGATTAAGACAAGTGCCTCCAAGCTCCGAGCCTTCGATAAGCACAACGGAATGTCCTAGCTTTGCCGCACGAAGCGCAGCAACATAACCGCCGGGTCCGCCACCAAGTACAGCAATATCGTATGAATTCACTATGTTCACCTCATAAGCCTTAATCAAACCAGTAATTGATATGGATATTCCAGGACGGTCTTTAATTCAGTTAAAAAGGCTGCTGCCGGAGCGCCATCCACCACTCGATGGTCAAATGAAAGACTCAGTGTCATAATCGGGCGAACCAAAACTTCTCCGCCGACTACGGCGGGCTTATCTTGAATTTGGCCCACTCCAAGAATCGCCACCTCAGGCTGATTAATAATAGGGGTAAAGGAATCAATGGCATACATTCCCAGATTACTGACAGTAAACGTTCCTCCACTTAAATCCTCAGGCTTCAGCTTGCTGTCGCGAGCTTTACCGGCCAGTTCCTTCGATTTCTTCACCAATTGCGCAAGTCCCATTTGCTCCGCTTCAAAAATAACAGGGACAAGCAAGCCATCCTTTACGGATACAGCTAATCCGATGTTGGTATTGTCCTGCAGCACAACTTCATCATTTTCCCAGCGTGCATTCAAATGAGGATGCCTCATAAGGCAGATTGAAATGGCTTTAATCAAGATTTCCGTATATGAAAGCCGCAGCCCCGTTTGTTTCTCAATCGTCGGTAACAGCTCCGTACGCATCGCCTTAGCTGCCGTCATGTCCACCGTAGTCGTGATCGTAACGTGAGGGGCCGTGTAAGCACTCTGAGACATCCGCTGAGCAATAATTTTGCGCATCCCTTGCAGCTTAACAACTCGTTTTTCCGCCGCTTGGACCTTCGTGGCGTTCAAGGCGCGCTCAACATCGGAGCGCACAATTTTGCCGCGTTCACCGCTGCCTTGCAATTGTTCCAGCTCAAGACCGTTCGCAGTCGCAACCTTCTGCGCAAGCGGAGTTGCACGAACCACTGCTTCCCCTCCTTGTCCAGACTTGGCGCCTGCGGCTGCGTATTTTTCAACATCTGCACGATGAATACGGCCATTTTCCCCGCTTCCTTGGATCAGATGCAGCGCAATCCCTTGGGTTAATGCAGCCTTCCGTGCAGCCGGGGTAGCTCTTGGCTTACCGATCTGCTCTTGCCCCACTAGCTTGGCGACATCGCCTATTGCCTGCTCATTAGCCGAAGATTTTACATTTAAATCACCGTCAGATACAGCTCCCGAGGCAGCCGGCGGTAATGCTGGCGCTTGATCATTAGCCTCTCCGATGTAACCAATAACATGGTTAACCGGAACAACCGTATCCTCTCCGTAATACTGTTTTAATAAAATACCGGAATGGTACGCCTCCACCTCAATATTGATTTTATCCGTGAGCACCTCCAACAAAATATCTCCGTGACGGACAGCGTCACCTTCATTTTTGAACCAGCGAATTATTGTACCTGTTTCCATAGTCATGCCGAGCTTCGGCATAAACACTTCATTTAACATGTCCTTTCGGGCCTCCCTGTCACTTACTTGAGCGCCTTCTTCACAGCCTGTACGATATCTTCAACCTGAGGAACGGCCTTTTTTTCCATGACCGGATTGTATGGAATCGGAACGTCCAGACCGCCTAACCGCTGAATCGGAGCGTCTAAATAATCGAACGCCTCGCTTTCCATGACCTGGCTGACAATTTCTCCACCGAAGCCGCCACGCTTCACTGCCTCGTGAACTACGATGAAACGGCCGGTTTTTTTCACCGACTCCACAATCGTCTCAATGTCAAGCGGCACCAACGTTCTTGGGTCGATGACTTCAACCTGTATGCCCTCTTTCGCTAGCGTCTCCGCCGCCTCTAACGCTTTGTGCACCATAATCGAGGTAGCGACTATCGTAACGTCCGATCCCTGACGCTTCACGTCTGCCTTGCCGATTGGAAGGGTGTATGGCTCCTCAGGGACATTGCCTTTCGTCCGGTAAAGCAGCTTATGCTCATAGAAAATGACAGGGTTATCATCTTCAATTGCTGCACGAAGCAATCCCTTCGCGTCATACGCTGTCGAAGGCTGAATAACCTTAAGTCCAGGAATATGCGCCATCCAAGCTTCTAAGCTTTGCGAATGCTGCGCAGCCGCGCCCGTACCTGAACCAGCAGGAGTGCGAAGTACCATAGGCACCTTTCCCTTACCGCCGTACATATAACGAATTTTGGCTGCTTGATTGACAATCTGGTCTGTGGCAATCGTAATAAAATCAGAGAATTGCAGCTCCAGAATTGGACGCATCCCCGTGAGCGCCGCTCCAACAGCGCAGCCAGCAATTGCCGACTCCGAGATTGGTGTATTTCGTATACGCTCAGGACCGAATTCTTCAATCATGCCGCGCGTAACCCCGAAAGCTCCCCCATAAACACCGATGTCCTCTCCAAGCACAAAAACATCTTCATTTTCCCGCATCATCTGGGACATCGACTCTTTAACCGCTTCTAAATAAGTTATTTCCCGCATTACGTTCGGCTCCCCCTCACCATGTATCAACTATAAATCTTAAGCGAACACGTCATCCGTTATTGCTTCTACTGCCGGCATCGGGCTTTCTTCCGCAAATTTAACTGCCGCTTCGATTTCCTCTAGTGCCCTGATACGCAATTGCTCAAGCTGTTCTTTGTTAGCCGTCTGGTCTTCGATCAGCTTTGCTTCCATTTTAGCGATTGGATCCTTTTCATCTCTCCAATGGAGCTCTTCTTCCCTCGTCCGGTACTTCTTAGCGTCACTCTTCGAGTGTCCTTTCCAACGATAGGTTTTCGCCTCGATCAGTGTCGGTCCATGGCCGGTTCTAGCGCGTTCAACCGCTTCATTAGTCGTGCGTATAACTTCGAAAATATCGTTTCCTTCTATCGTTATCCCAGGAATGCCATATGCTTTTGAACGGTCAGAAATGTGTTCAGCCCCGATCATTTCTTTCGCCGGCCCAGACATCCCATATTGATTGTTTTCGCAGAAGAAAACAACGGGCAGCTTCCAGATTGCCGCCAAGTTAATCGCCTCGTGGAAGCTGCCTTCGTTAGTTGCTCCATCCCCAAAGAAACAGAGCACCACATAGCCGAGGTTTTTCATCTTGGACGTAAGAGCGGCGCCTGCCGCAATTGGAATCCCCCCGCCGACAATCCCGTTAGCGCCCAGGTTCCCCTTCTCCACGTCTGCAATATGCATGGAGCCGCCTTTTCCTTTACAGTAGCCGGATTCTCTGCCGAATAATTCAGCCATCATTCGATCTGCTTGAGCACCTTTTGCTATACAATGCCCATGGCCCCGATGTGTGCTTGTAATCTTGTCTCTATCTTCAAGCACCGCGCAGGCGCCAACCGCTGTTGCTTCCTGTCCTACACATAAATGTGTTGTTCCATGAATTAAGCCCTTAGCAAAAAATTCATCGACCTTTTCATCAAAATACCTTACCAGCCACATCTGATAATAAAGCTCTAACAACTTTTCAGTGGATAGATCAGCCTTGGTGTTAATTTCGACAGCCATGTAGAATCCCCCTCTTTACATATGTTCTTTATTATTACATTTGTAAATATAGCTACATATTACTGCTGTTTTCTGCACTTTGTCAAGACCCAATTACTCCTGCCGGATAGTCGCTCCACTGTCTCGATATGTTGACTAAGCACATGGATAACTCCTTTTAAAACATAAAAAACCCCGAAATTATGAAGAACATAATTTCGAGGTTCAATTACATCGTAGGATCTTGTTGTTCAAGATAAGTCATTATATAACAAACCCAGTAGCGTGGCCGCAATCATTCTCTTTAGTTCACCAAAGCGTTTGGTTCCGTCCACCAACAGAATAAAGAGGATGAGAGGCTTCCACTTTCCGCCGATCATCCGCAGTGTCGTCACAACACCAGTCAATCTCGGCTCCTGCGTTTCAATACTCATTCCATTAACCTCCACTCTTGCCTCTAATTCTTTAACAACATTATAAGCAATTCCTTCAAATTGTAAATGGCGAGTCAATTCTCGTAATATAATCTCCCACCGGCTCCATTAGTACCAAAAAAAGTACCTGGTATCATCAAAAATCGTACTTTTCAGCCGCCTAATTATTCATTCATAATAGTTTGCAAAAGGAGATGTGTGCATGACAAACCACGTATTGCAGAACAAACGGGTCGTGATCATTGGCGGGAGCTCTGGCATTGGTCTAGCCACAGCTAAACTCGCAGCCGATTCGGGAGCACACATCGTCATCGCAGGCCGTTCTGTGGAGAAGCTTGCTTATGCCAAAAATGAAATTAACTCCAAGCATATAGAGACATATTCGCTAGACAATCAGAGCGAACAGGACATAGAGACCTTTTTTCGTGAAGTAGGGCATTTTGATCACCTATTCACACCAGGAGCCTCTTATGTCCTTGGACCTGTTACAGCAATCACAGATATATCAGAAAGTAGCTTTAAAGGAAATTTCCGGCCTCAGTTTTACGCTGCCAAACATGCAGTGCCTTGCATTTCCCCAGCGGGATCAATAGTGTTAATGTCCGGTGGCTTCAGCCAGCGCCCCTTTCGGGAGGCGCCGCATATGGTGCCTGCAACGGTGCCATCGAAAGTTTGGGCAAGGCATTGGCCGTCGAACTTGCTCCTGTTCGAGTCAATGTCGTATCACCCGGCACGATTTGGAGGGAAGGACAGGAAGGAACGGCTCGGGGTGAGGCCTTTAAGGGATATGAAAAAGTATCCTTGCTCCAACGCGTAGGTTTTAACGAGGAAATCGCCCATACGGTCATTTATTTAATGACCAACAGTTTCACGACAGGTAGCACCTTGTACCCGGATGGGGGATATGTATATGCGTAAGCACTTACAATCCCATGTGTTTAGCAAGACATTTATTTCAACAAATCTGCCTGTTACGGAGCTTTTCTGGGCTGGCTAAAGGCTCACGCTGTTAAAACTATTCAGGACGCAGTGACAGCTCACGAAAATTAACCCAGCCATAGGGGTTGATTTTTTCTGTTCCGAGCAGGTTCGGATGGTAAAAGGCAGCATGCCGCAAATGGTAAAGAAAATGCAACGCATCATGACGCAGCAGCAAAGCTTCCACTTCCTGCAAAAGTACGGAGCGGGCGGCAGAATCCATTTCATGGGCGATGGCAGCATATCTTTGATCAAGCTCGATTAACAATACCGGATCAACGAAGCGATGAACCCCATAGCTTTCATGGAGCAGTACATGCAGCAGCGACCACTCCCGATTATTCGTTGTAATAGCGTTAAGCAGCACGATGTCTGCAGCATCTATCGCTCCAGGTCGACTGAATTGTTCATAAGGCATAACGTGAATGTGTATAGAGATGCCTGCGGATGCACACCACTGCTGAATCCACCGAGCCGTCTGCTCAAGCGAATTGTTCAAGATGGGATGCGTGTACAGCTGAAGCGAGTTTGGATAACCATCGGTTTGTAATGAAACCATCGTAGCCACTGTAGCCACTGTCTTATCTGTCTCTGCGTTCTCAATCTCTACCGATAACTGAGCCGCTATAGCAGCACTCCAATCTGGAAAAAAGCTGTAAGCCGCTCCGCTCCGACTACCTCCAAGCTCCGCCACGCACTGTTCGGGCTGCAAAAGTTTACGCAGCCTGTGCCGCAAAGCAGGGTCCTGTAACGGTCCTTGCTTGCGGCCGTTCAAGATCATGAACGTGCAGCCTCCCTCCGTCTGCTCCATAATCGTGGTCCCCGTTGGAGCAAGCGCATGAATTTGGAACGGATGCGTGTAGAAAACAGGTTGTCCGCCTAAACCGCCATCTGGCATTTTTTGTGTGAGCAGCTCTTTCAATATCCAAATTTCAACCTTATCCATCTGTGCCCTCTCACGGTAGTAGTCCGCAAATGCCTCCAGAACCACCATCTCCGCGTCATTACGTAATAGCTTAAACGGTCCAGTTCCTATCGGTAACCTCTCATTATTTTCGTGAGTCTGACATGGAATAATGGATGCCTTGGGTGCAGCTAGAAAATGCAGCAGTAAAGAGCTTGGTGCATCCAGTTGAATACGCAGTGCATACCGATGTGTGGCTTCTATATTCCGAATATGAAGGACTTTCCATTCACAGCACAGACGATCCCGTTCCTGATTTGCGCAATCCGCAGCCAACTTGCTAAGGCGCATGAACGTATGATGGACATCTGCAGAGGTCAGCTCTTTTTTATTATGAAAAAGGACGCCTTTGCGCAAATAAAACATCCATACGGTTCCATCCCTATTTTGCTCCCAGTGCACAGCGAGCCGCGGTACAAAAACGGCATGTGAACTATCCCATTCAATAAGTGTGTCAAAAAGCTGGCAAATCATATGCAGCTCTGTTCGGAGGGTTGCGTTGACCGGGTCCAGTAAAGGCATTTCCCGGTAAAAAGGAAGCCGCAGCACATCAAGGTGCCCCTTCTTATATGGCGTGGATTGGATGCCGAATTGTTTATAGATCAATTCTGTTATTTGTTGTTGAAGAGGTGTGCTCGAATCATACCCACGCATAAGCTCCATTGCTTGCGAATACTGACCTTTATCTATTTTGGTCTGGGCCCATGAGCGTATGACGTTACTCGATTCCATGTTAAATGTAAGGATGGAACGATTCCCTCTCCCCCGCCCAGGCTGCCACCCGATCCACCCTAGCTCCTGGCATTGCTTCACAATCAGCTTCACGTTACGTCGTGTACAGCACAACACTTCTGCAAGCTGCTCCAGCGAAACCTCTACAGGCTCTTTATCTGCATAGCTATAAAATTCCCTTAGCTTCAAGTAGTGATAGGCAATTTGCATACAAATCTCCTTAAACAGAGTGATGATTCAAAAAGGGGAAATTATTAGATTAAAAATTCTACTCTTTTTATCCCCTTTTTACAAGCTTACTATGGAGTTACCAACAGCCTTGTTAGAGAAGGGATGCAACTATTATGGATGCAGAAAAGAAAGTTAAGAACAATAGCAGCATACAAGTGCTATCGATGATTCGCGTGCTTTCAATTACAGCAGCTGTCTTCGTAACACTACTGTGGTCCTCCTCTTACATCTTGAATCAATATGCGTTTGTTGAGGGCGTAGGTCCCTTTACTCTTGCAGGCATGCGCTACAGCGCAGCGGCGTTTACCTTATGGGTGGTGCTGCGGCTTCGTGATCACAAGCACACTCAGCGAAATGAAGGACATGAGGCTCAAATCGTGAATATAGAAGGATCACAAGGGAAATGGATGCTGACTTGGAAGGACAAATTGATTCTCGGAATTACCGGGTTTATTCTGGCTCAAGGATTTCAGTATGCAGGCCAGTTTTATTTGACCCCTATGCAGTCCAACATGTTCCTATCGGTGGGAAATATGCTGCTCCTGCTCGTTATTGACGGGTTTTGGCTGCGTGAGTTAAAGGGCCGCGCCACCTTCCTGGCCGTTCTCGCTGCTATGGCCGGCATCGTCATTTATTATTATCCGTGGCATATAGCCCAAAGCAGTCTGATCGGCATCGTCTTGATCCTGATATCCTGTGTTGGCAACGTTGTACACTTGACCTATTCCCGTTATTTGCTTACCCAAAAACAAACAGCCTCTTCTGCACTCGTTCTTACACCAATGCTGATCGGGGCTGCAGGTATGCTATTAACTGGATTCATATTAGAGGGTATTCCGCGTTACTCTTTAACGCTGATCCTCATTCTGTTATGGCTTGGACCCATTAATGGAGCACTAGCCTTTACACTTTGGGCTTGGTCCCAAAAGCAGCTGCGCGCCTATGAAAGTAGCCTCATTAATAATTTAATGCTGCTGGAAGTTGCCCTGATGGATATTTTGTTTCTCGGACGCAGTATTACCTATTTGCAAGCAGGCTCGTTATGTATCATCGGAACGGCCATTGTTGCTGTGAGCTTGCGCCGTTGTTAAAAAAGCCTAAACCATTACCAAGCGAATCCGATATATAGAAACTGGATTGTTCCACTGTTTGAGGTGCAAGAGGAGTAGTTGGAGGGATATCTACACAAAGAGGGCTGGCTGTCCATGAAGATTTTTAACTATCCTTCAGGACAGCAGCCTCAAGAAAGAGATTCTGTATATTTATACGATATGTTGTATAAATAACTTTTTCTCAATATAGTGAACAAATTTCTCGGAATACTATGAATTTTTCTCACTTCATATGAAAAATCACAGCTGACTCATCTTGTATTTTTATTCAGTTAGATTACGAGCACCTGCTATACCCGCAATTCGCACAATTTTTGCAGCCCTCGCTATTAATCAGCGAAGCGGAGCCGCAGGACGGGCACAAGTCGAGCGAAGAAACCGCACTCGAAGCAACCGAGTACGGCGCTGGCGCTGACGGCGCAGCCGGCTCTGCTACGATCTCCTGGGTGGCCGTCACGTAGTCGTCAGCGGTGTCCGTGTGATCGCCGTGCATGTCCAGCGCCTTGGCCACAGCGTCGGCGATAGATTCCACGCGATTCGCGCCGAAGCCAATGGCGCCCGAGCCGCCGATCCCCTTCAGGTGCTTCACCAGCAGCTGTACCTTGTTGCCGTGATCGCCGTAACGCAGGAACAACGAGCATACGCGGCCCAGCGCCTCGGACATCGCAAATACATCGGAGCCGGCCTTGCCGACATTCAGGAAAATTTCGCTCGGCGAGCCGTTCATATCATTAATCGTAATGTAGGCCATGCCAAACGGCGTGTTGAACTTGTAGGTCGCACCCCGCAGCGCTTGCGGGCGGCGCTTGTATTGCTTGTCGAATACTTGCTCCGTACGCGGGTCGATGGAGACGGCCAGCGATTCGGTCAAGCGAGTCAGGGAAGCCGGTTCACTTGCCGCTACGGATGTCTGGCCTGCTCCTGTCGATGCCGGGACGGCAGACGAAAGGGTGGCAGATGCCGCAGACGCAGACGATGCTTGTCCAGGCGCTTCCGATGCCGACGACGCAGACGACGCCCCGGCGCTTTCAGCCGCTACCGTTCCTGCCGCCGACGACGGCGCAGCTTCAGCTCCGGTCGAAGCCGACACCGCCGAGCCGCTGTCCTGCTGGCCCTCCTTTTTCTCCGTGCTAAGCACCTGCACATCCCGGCTGCCGTCACGGTAAATCGTCACGCCCTTGCAGCCCAGGTCAAACGCCAGCTCATACAGCCGCTTCGTTTCCTCAACGGTAAAGTCCGACGGGCAGTTTGCGGTCTTCGAAATCGAGCTGTCCACCCATTTCTGAATCGCCGCCTGCGCCCGGATATGATCCTCCGCCGACAGGTCCATCGCCGTAACGAAATAGTCCGGCAGCTCCTGCTGCGGGTGCGTATCCTTCCATTGCTGGGCAATCGGCACATATTGCTTGTCGAAGCCGAGACGGCTTTGCCGGTAATATTCAAACGCGAAGTAAGGCTCGATGCCGGTCGAGGTACCGACCATCGTCCCGGTGCTGCCGGTCGGCGCTTGCGTGATGACCGTAACGTTGCGCATCCCCTTTTGCCGGATCGCTTCGCCGACCTCCGGGTATACGCGGGTCATCGACTGCATGAAGCCGCTTTGCAGAAACGGCTCCGCTTCAAACTGCGTAAATGAGCCTTTTTCCCCGGCAATTTCGGCCGACGCCAAATAAGCCTCCCGCGCCATAAATCCATAGATGCGGTCAAGAAATTCCAGCGATTCCGGGCTGCCGTAACGGATGCCCAGCTTGATCATCAGCTCGGCAAGGCCCATGGAGCCTAGACCGACCCGGCGCTCATTTTGCTGATTAACCCGGTTTTCTTCAAAGTGATAAGGCGTCTTGTCGATGACATTATCCAGGAAGCGCGTCGAAAACCGCACCACCTCAGCCAGCTCGTCCCACGCCACGTCATGCTTCGCCTCATCATAAAACTTGGACAAGTTGACCGCCGACAAGTTACACACGCCCCACGCCGGCAGCCCCTGCTCGCCGCACGGATTCGTACAAATAATCGGGTTGAAATACCAGCTGTTGGACATCTGGTTGTAATATTCCATGAAGACGACACCAGGCTCCGCCGACTTCCAGGCCGATTCAATAATCGTATGCCACACCTCGCGCGCCTTGACCGTACGGTATGGCAGCACCGCTTTGCCGCTGCTGCGCCATTTGTCCAGATCGCCGTCCCACAGCTCGTCATAGTCCGGGTCGGTTGTGTCCGGGTACACCAGCTCCCAGTCCAGATCCTCCTTGACCGCCTTCATGAAGCCGTTGCTCACACAGACGGACAGGTTGGCATTCGTAATTTGACCCATCGACTGCTTGACCGTAATAAAATCGACGACATCCGGATGCCAGTCATTCATCATCAGCATCAGCGCGCCGCGGCGGCTTCCGCCCTGCTCGATCAATCCCGTCGTGTAGCTGAATAAGCCTCCCCAGGAAACAGCGCCGCTGGAGGAGCCGTTGACGCCTCTAACCACCGCCCGGCGGGGACGAAGCGAGGACAGGTTGATGCCAACGCCGCCGCCGCGCGCCATAATTTCCGTCATCTCGGTCAGGGTGGACATGATGCCTCCACGGCTGTCACGCGGCGACGGGATGACATAACAGTTGAATAACGTCAGCTCATCGCTCGCATCGGCGCCAGCCGCAATCCGGCCGCCCGGAACAAGCTTCCAGTCATCCAAAATGTACCGGAACCGCTCCGTCCACAGCTGGCGTTTCTCAGGCGTCGCTTCGACCGAAGCCATCGCACCGGCCAGCCTGTCCCACATTTGCTGAGGCGTCTTCTCCACGGTAAGTGTCAGCTTTTCGACGGAGGATTCGACAATGTCGCCGCTGCGCACCTTAACCTTGACCAACGAGCCTTGGCGTTCGATCACTTCGCCGACTTCCTTCGCAGGAAACTTGGGATCATCCTTCGTGAGCACGAGGACGGTATCTCCCACCTTTGTATGGCTGGTATCCGCATTTTTCATCGCGTAGCGGTCCAAAAATATTTTTTCGCTTAACCCTTCCAACCTGGTCTGCTGCACAGTTTTCAAGCCAACACCCCCTGGGAATGTGACGGCTGCCCGTACCGGATGGCAGGGGCTTTGCGGAACGTCAAGACACGTAACCGGTCTCGCTCCCGGAGGCTCCGTCCGAGCCTCTATAGATAAGCTTCATTATATACGACCGTCTGCCGGACTTCGAGTGAGAAATCGGTGAAATTTCGGGCGTCGGGCCAAGCGGCAAAGGTTTCTCTGCGACATGCTCCGGCTTGCGCCTCTTTTCGCGGTTCGCCTGTTTTTTTTGACTTGGACCGCTCCCGTTTGATAGTCTGAAAGCAACGTTTAATATTTCACGCAAAAGGGGTTCTTCTTATGATGTCTCAATCCTCTACGGTCTGGTACCAGCATGAGCTGCTTCCGCGGCATGAGGTCCATATTTCGCCCGATGACCGGGGTTATTATTTCGGAGACGGCTTATATGAGGTTTTCCGTGTCTATAACGGTGTGATTTTTGAAGCAGCCGGGCATTTCGAACGGTTGGAGCGGACAGCCAGGGCGCTGCGTATTCCGCTTCCGTTTTCCCGCTCTGTGATGGAGGAAAGGCTGCGGGAGCTGCTCGTACGAGACGGCATCCGGACTGGCAACATTTATATGCAAATTACCCGGGGGATCGCCGCCCGCTCGCATCCGTTCCCGGCTTACGCCGAGCCTGTCCTGATGGCTTACGCCTACAGCTATGACCGGCCGCTGGACAGTATGCGCCAGGGCATTACCGCCGTTACGCTGGACGATATTCGCTGGCTCCGCTGCGATCTGAAAACGCTGAATCTGCTGCCGAATGTCATGGCCAAGCAGGATGCGCTGGACCGGGGCGCGGACGAAGTTATTTTCCATCGCAGCGGAACGGTCACGGAATGCAGCGCCTCCAATCTGATGATCGTCAAAAACGGTGCGCTGCGCACGCACCCGGCCAATCATCTGATCCTGCATGGCATTACGCGTATGGTTGTGCTGCGGCTCGCCCGGGAGCTGGACATCCCCGTCGTGGAGGAGCCTTTTACCGTTGAGGCGCTGGGCCAGGCGGACGAGGTGCTGATTACGAGCACAACCGCCGAGGTGACGCCGGTCATCCGCGTAGACAACCGCCCGGTCGGCAATGGCGTTCGCGGCCCGGTCGTCCAGCAGCTGCAGACGGCCTTCGAAGCCATGATCGGCGAATAAACGGATAGATCGCCCGAAACAGGGGGCTATGCACGACGAAAGAGCAAGAGCCGTTCCGGAAAACCGAACGGCTTTTTTTATCTCCCCACGTCTCGAACCGCGCCGCTCACCCGTTCACAAGCTAGCGCCGCAAATTCCACTCGGCATTTCCGTATTTCTCCCGCACCAGCTGCTCGGCCAGCTCCTGCTCGTAAGCGGTCAGCTCGCCCGGCTCCAGCCGGACGCCCAGCCCTTCGGCAATGCCCGACTCAAAGGCGTTCTCCACGTCGGCCAAGCCCACCGGCTCGCGCCCGACGGACCGCAGCAGATCATTGATCGCAATCGCCTTGCGCTCAAACTGCTGCTTCATCCGGTCCTTGATCCGGTCGGAGCTGAACACCAGCAGATTAAACAACGCATCCGCATCCAGGTCGAGCAAAATCGAGCCATGCTGCAGCACGACGCCTTTTGCGCGCGTCTGCGCGCTGCCCGCTACCTTCCGGCCTTCCACGACAAGCTCGTACCAGGAAGGTGAATCAAAGCACGCCGCCGAGCCCATCGACGCATATTTCTCCTGCTCCTCGGGACTGGCGAGCTGCACCATATCGGCGGCCAGACCAAGCCTGCGGAAGCCAAGCAGCAGACCTTCGCTCAGCACCCGGTACGCCTCGGTTACGCTGCGCGGAATGCCGGGGTAGCTTTCCGAAACGATCATGCTGTACGTCAGCTCCTGATCGTGCAGCACCGCACGTCCGCCGGTCGCCCGGCGCACGAACCCGTACCCGGCTTGCTCGACAGCGGCAAAGTCGATCTCCTCCTTCGCCTTCTGAAAGTAACCGATCGACAGTGTCGCCGGCGACCAGCCGTAGAAGCGCACCGTCGGCGGAACCGCCCCTTCCCCGTGCGCTGTCAAAATCGCCTCGTCTATCGCCATATTATAGGCCGGATCGCTTGCGCCCGACCGAATCCATCGCCATGTCTTCGTTTCCATTCCCATCACCAGCTCATCTACAGAGTAAGCGTCCAGCGACGCTACCCTTCATCATAATGCATCCCGCCGCCGTTTGAAAGCGCCCGGTTTCGTACATACTAAAAATTAACTCGGAATCCGAGAGCGACACCTGAAGGCATGCGCCGATGAAAAGGAGCGAGTGTCCACCATGCAACCGACCGAACGCAAAGAACATATACGCCCGCTGAACGAGCATGTGGAGCTGCATTTTGAACGGGATTGGTTCGAGGAGCTTCATGCCCGCGCCCAGCGCAACGGTCCGTGGGATGACTGGACGATGTTTCGTCTCGCCTGCGAGGCTGAGCGTTCCGGCATGATCGGCTCCTTCGACGAGCTGCTCTGTTTGTCGCATCTGCCGAATCTCGTTCCACTGGAGCATCAAACAAGCACAGCCAGAAGGGTGCTGACCGAGATGCGGGGCAGAGCGATTCTCGCCGATGAGGTCGGCCTGGGCAAAACGATTGAAGCCGGGCTGATTTTGAAGGAATATATGATTCGCGGGCTTGTCCGCAAGGTGCTCATTCTCGTGCCCGCCTCGCTTGTCCTGCAATGGGTGCGGGAGCTGAACCAGAAGCTGGGCATTCCCGCCGTGGCGCAAAAGAAAGCGTATATGTGGGCGCAGCAGGACATTATCGTCGCCTCGATGGATACAGCCAAGCGTGATCCGCACCGCAGCATCGTGATGGAGCAGGAATATGACATGCTCATTATCGACGAGGCGCATAAGCTCAAAAACAAAAAAACGACCAACTACCAGTTCGTCATGGAGCTGCGCAAAAAATATTGTCTGCTGCTGACCGCGACCCCGGTGCAAAACGATCTCAAGGAGCTGTACAACTTGATCACCCTGCTGAAGCCGGGCCAGCTTGGCGGGCAGACGAGCTTTCAGTCCAACTTTGTCGTCGATAAGCGCATCCCGAAAAATGAAGAGCAGCTCCAGCAGGAGCTCGGCAAAGTCATGATCCGCAACCGGCGCAGCGATGGCCAGGTGTCGTTTACGAAACGGATCGTCCGCAACATTCCGCTCCAGCTGTCGCCGGAGGAGCAAGCGCTGTATGACGGCGTCACCCGCTTCGTCCGCACCCGCTATGAAGAGTCCGGCGGCGATCTGAGCAGCGTGCTGTCGCTGGTCACGCTGCAGCGCGAGGTATGCTCCAGCCGGGATGCGGTGTTTATTACACTCGTCAACATGTTTAAGAAAACAGACGAGGATTCTCCGATCCGCCCCAAGATTTGGGAGCTCGTAGAAGTCATCCGCGGGATCAAAGCCAATACAAAGGCGGAAAAGGTGCTGGAGCTGATCGAGTCGATTCAGGACAAGGTGATCGTGTTTACCGAATACCGCGCCTCCCAGGAATATTTGCTGCAATATTTACGCGACCGTAAAATCACCGCTGTCCCTTACCGCGGGGGCATGAACCGGGGCAAAAAAGACTGGATGATGGACCTGTTCCGCAACCGTGCGCAGGTGCTGATCGCAACCGAAGCGGGCGGCGAAGGCATTAACCTGCAATTTTGCCACCATATGATTAACTTCGATCTGCCCTGGAACCCGATGCGGGTCGAGCAGCGGATCGGACGGGTACATCGGCTCGGCCAGCAGCAGGACGTGAAAATTTACAACCTGTCCACGACCGGCACCATCGAGGAGCATATTTTATCGCTGCTCCATGAGAAAATTAATATGTTCGAGCTGGTCATCGGCGGACTGGATACGATTCTCGAACGGCTGGAGCAGCAGACGCCGCTTGAATCGCATCTGGCCAAGCTGCTGCTGACCGCCAGCGACCCGGACGAAATGCGCCGGCATATTCATGATCTGGGCGAATCGTTTACTCAGCTGCGCCAAAGCCAGCCGCCCGTTGCTTCGGCGGGAGAACCGGACGGCCAGACGGATACGCCGTTCTCCGCCCTGCTTAACGCCGTCGGCCAGTCGGTGATGCCTCCGCCCGGCGGCGGGGAGGTGCATCCATGAGTATGGACAGCGCACAGATCCGCTCCTTCGTGCTCCGTTACCTGGAGGCCGAGCAATGCGAGCTAATTGAAAAGCATCCCGCGTACGTAACCGTCAAGCTGTCTCCGTCCGCCGACCGCGACTTGACGCATCGGCCGTATTACTGGAGCTTCGTAGAGCGGACCGGCGTTACTCCGGAGACGATGACGTGTACGTTCATTTTTGAGCCAGAAGCGTACCGTGAGCTGCATCCCCATCCGCAGCCGGGCGGTCCTCAACCGGGCATGAGCCTGGCAGCGCCGCCGGGCGCCGCGCCAAGCAATGCTCCGGCGAAGCCCCAGCAGCCGGGGCCTGGCGTAGGCGAAGCAGCAGCTAACGGGCAGACGGCTGGGGCAGACGGTAGCGCCAAGGCTACCGGAAGCGTCGGGCGCGGAGCCACTTATGCTGGAACCGCTGCGAGGACGGATGATGGAGCTGATACGGCCAGGCTTGGCGCTGCGGCAAGCACTTCGCCCGCGCCCGCCGGTGCAGGACAACCGCCGTCAGGCGACAGCATCCTCGGCCGTTACTTCGGCTTCGTGCCGACCACCGCCATCGCCCGGGTGCCGCGCGATGAGCTGACCTACGGCAGCCGGCGGCTGGAGCAGCTGTTCGACGCCGTCCGCGCCAAGGGACGTTTCGTCCGCCTGTTTGAGGCGTACGCCCCTCCGGCCGCGCAGCTGTCACAGCCCTTTCACCATACGGTGCCGTATGAAACATGGCTGGCAGTCAACTACAAGGTCGAGCTGACGTGCGACATGAAGCGGAGCGAATTTCATTCCGTCGGCATTCAGCTGCTGACCGGGGAAATCCGCGAGCAGTTTCAGGACTGGATCGCTCCGCGCAAGCTGACGCCGCGCCTGCCTGCACGCGTGTATGTCATCCCTGACAAGCTGACGCTGCCGCGAGCCGTCTTGTTTCTCGAACAATTTATGGAGCAAAAGCTGGCTGGCTACGACCACCAATGGGCGATCCATGCGAACAACCGTCTCCGCGAGGAGCATCACCGGGTACGCGACTATTATGAGACGCTGCTGCGTTCCGCCGAGCCGGAGGCAAAAGCCGAAATTGACGCGCAATATGAGCGCCGCACCCAGGAGGTAGAGTGGCAGCATCGGCCGCGCATCCAAATTTGCGCCATCAACTGCGGATTGTTCCACCTTCCGGCTGCGAATGGTCCGCTCTCCTGACGAACCCGCGCGAACACTAGCAGTTTTCCGGGAAAAGTATTTTTCGGCCGTCTACATGTTCTAACAAACTTTTTCCGGCATAGCTTGTACAATAAAGGCATATTCGCTCTTGCGGCGCAGGTCGAGGCGATATGCACCGACTCCAAGGTGAAGCAGGTGAATGTTATGAAAAAGCTCATGCTCTTCCTGTCCTCCCTCGCGCTCGGAACCGGCTTGCTGGTTCTCGTGCCGGTCGCGCCTACATCTGCAGGTCATGTCGCACATGCTGAACCGGCAAGCTCGGGGCAACCGCCCATTGGACCCGTCGGAGAAAGCGAAGGCATACAACCCGGCCGCTCAGCCGTAAACGCTGCCAACTTATCGACAGCGCCCACCTTGCCGCCGAATGAACCGGCGCCAACTGCAGGACCCGCACCCGGCGAACCGCTCACCTCCCTCCCGCCAGCCCAAGAGCTGAGCGAAGCGGTGACAGGTTACATCGGCGAATTGTCCAGGCAGCCCGGCTTCGAAGGCTGGGCACAGGCAGACTGGAGCAGTCAGCCGCTTGGTCCAGGTACTCACGGCTGGGTCATTTTGCTCCGCTCGGCCGGTCAGGATACAGGCTATCTGATCGTTCACGCTGCGGAATCCGGCGGCTATCGGCTTACGGAATACGGCAAAGGCAGCTCCCCGCTGTTCAGCCGCAATACGCTGTACCAAAGCTTGGTGCAGCTCGAACTTATGGAGTATACGTATCAGGCTCAGCCTTATTATTGGAACCCGCTGCAGGCGGTTTGGAAAGTAACGGTGGACAACGCGGACCGAGTCTGGTACCTGGACGCCAAAACCGGCGAGGAGCTTCCATTTATGACCAAGGACAGCTTCCCTGAGCCGTCCGCTCCGTTGCAAGCGTTCACCACAACCGCCCTTCAGCATAAAATAGTAAACACCGGTTATTCAGCGCCGGTTGATCCGTTTGCCAAGCTTTCCTGGGTTCAGGGAACGCCGCTGACGGACAGCAGCAGCCTGGAGCTGCTGCAAGCACGCATCCATGCAGGAACGCCTCCCGTATTTGTCGCCGAGCTGTATAACGGCGAGGTGACCGTTCCGCTGGCCGTAGCCGGCTATCAGGAATGGTCCGGCGGCGACGCCTACGTGCAGGTCGCGCAGGATGGCGATCGCTATCTTCCACTGGACGCGATCCTGCGTCTGGGCAAGCTGTACCCCTAACCAACGGTTTCTCTCCTCACTCCCTATATAGAAAAGCTTCCCGCGTTCCCTTGAGGCATGACGGCCCCTTCTCAGGAAGGCCGACGAGACTCGGGTGCAAGAAGCTTTTCCCTTTTTTTTGTTTGCAGACTTGCTGCGGATGATCGCCGGGTTTGAATCGGATGCGGCCAGGCTTCCTCCCAAAGCCTCACGCTCAGCTCCGCGACCGCTTCTTTTTACCGAACCAGCGGGTCCGCCACATGCGCAGCGCGAGCGGCAGCATGCCGAACCAGCGCACGTCCCACCGCTCCTTCGTTTCCTTGCGTCCGGCCCGCGCCTGACGGCGTACTTCCTTGGGCGTATCCATATAACGGACAAACCGCTCCGTCACATATTTGACCAGCTCATCACTTTTGCCCATGACGCCCCCTCCTTCTGTTCCTAGTATGGGCAAGCCCCTGCCGCAGCAAACACCCTGTCCATGTAAAGCGGAACACTGACGCAAAAGCCCTGCTGCTTTGACGCCATGATGCTCTGCTGCTCTGAGGCTCTGCTTCTATGACGCTCTGCTGACCTGCTGCTCTACTGCCTTGCTGGCGTAAACCGACTGATGACCGCCCCATCGCACAAATGCCCTCGCACACGCACTGTACCTCCGCGCAGCGCAAAAAAGCCCTCCCCCGTCCGGCAGCTTCCTGCTGCGCAGACGGAGAAGGGCTTTCTCATTCCGTTACGATTTCCATATTTTACAGCTTACATTTTCTGCGGCGCTTCCAGACCAATCAGGCGCAGCCCGTTCGTCAACCCAATCGTCGCCGCCTTCACCAGCGCCAGACGCGCCGTCTTCACATCAGCCGGAACGTCCGCCTTGAGAATCGGGCATTCGCGGTAGAAACGGTTGAACGCCTGCGCCAGATCAATCAGGTAGCGGCTGATAATCGACGGCTCCAGCTTGTCCATCGCCTGAACGACCCGCTCGCGGAACATGTACAGCTCGCGCACCAAGCCCTGCTCGGCTGCCTCGGTCAGCAGCCCCAGCTCGGCCGCCGCGCCTGCGCTCTGGCCCTCCGATGCCGTATCCTCAGCCCGGCGCAAAATGCTGCAGGCGCGAGCGTGCGCATACTGCACATACGGCCCGGTTTCGCCTTCGAAGTTCAGCGCCTCCTCCCAGGAGAATACAATATCCTTCACCCGGTTGTTGCTCAGGTCGTTGAACACAATCGCGCCGACGCCAACCTGACGGGCAACCTCATCCTTGTTGTCCAGCTCCGGATTTTTCTCCTCGATAATGTCCCGTGTTTTCTCGATCGCCTTGGTCAGCAGGTCCTCCAGGTTGATCACATTGCCCTTGCGTGTGGACAGCTTCGCCCCTTCGAGACCGACCTTGCCAAACGGCACATGCACAAGCTGCTTCGCCCACGCATAGCCCATCAGCTCAATAACCTTGAACCATTGCTGAAAATGCAAGCTTTGACCGGCATCCGTAATATAAATGGCCTTCTCGAAGTCATACGTCGCTTTGCGGTATTTCGCCGCCGTTACATCGCGCGTATGGTACAAGGTGCCCCCATCCTTCTTGACCATCAAGGCAGGCGGCATATTGTAATCCTCCAGCTTGACGAGCAGCGCGCCCTGATCCTCCTCCAGCAGCGCCTTCTCCTTCAACTCGTCCAGCACGGCGGCCATTTTATCGTTGTAAAAGCTCTCGCCTGCATACGAGTCAAAGGTCACGCCGAGCAGATCGTACATGCGTTGAAATTCCTTCAGGCTGATATCGACAAACCAGCGCCACAGCTTGCCTGCTTCCTCATCGCCCTGCTCCAGCTTGACAAACCAGGCGCGCGCCTCATCCTCCAGTTCGGGACGCACATCGGCCTCCTCGTGGAACTTCACATAGATGCGCTGCAGCTCGCCGATCCCGTCCGCTTCCACCGCCGCATCATCGCCCCACAGCTTGTAGGCCACGATCAGCTTGCCGAATTGGGTGCCCCAGTCGCCCAGATGATTGACGCCTACACTGTTGTAGCCAAGGAAGCTAAAAATCCGGTGCAACGACCGCCCGATGACTGTCGAGCGCAGATGCCCGATATGAAACGTCTTGGCAATGTTCGGCGAAGAGTAGTCGATCACGATGCTGCGGCCTTGGCCGATATTTTGCGCGCCGAACGATTCGCCCTGGGCCAGCACTTCGCCGACGACATCGGTTGCATACGCCGATTTGTTCAGAAAGACGTTGAAGTAACCGGCTACCGCCTCAACGCGCTCCACCAGCGGATTCTCCTCCCAGCCTTGCGCCAGCCCCTCGGCGATTTGTTGGGGAGCCTTGCGCAGCTGCTTGCTCAGCTTGAAGCAGGGAAGCGACAGGTCGCCCATCTGCGGATTTGGCGGGTATTCGATCCATTCCGCCAGCGCCTCCGCGCTCACGCCGTCCAGCTTCGATACCGTTTGCTCGGCCAGCCATTGCTTGTAGTTCATGTTTGAATAAGCCCCTTTCCATGGATGCAGCCTCACCCGGCCCCCGAATGCGAGAAAGCACCCCTGATGGGGTGCCTTCTGCAGCCTCCGCGCGGAGCCTGGTGACCCGGTCTAATTTCACATATCTCCCATTATATCGGGCGATAAAAATCGAGTCAAGCAAGCAGCGGTTCTCCAGCTGTCGGGCTACAGCATTTTTTGCAGAATTACGACATTCAGCAGCCGGCCGAACTTGACCCCGACCTCGCGCATGGTGCCGACCGTTTCAAAGCCGTACGCCCGGTGCAGATGCAAGCTTGGCTCATTGCTTTCCTCGATCCGCGACAGCACGGTATGCAGTCCCGCCTGCTTGCCTTCCTTGAGCATCAGCTCCAGCAGCCTGCGGCCGATGCCCTGGCCCCGGTAATCGCTGCGAATGTACAGCGACAGCTCGCTGGTCCGCGCGTACGCCTGCCGGTCGGAATACCGGTTCAGCGCGCTCCAGCCGGTAATGACGCCCTGCTCCTCCGCTACAATAACTGGATAAGCGTCTCCATGCTGGGTGAACCATTCCTGCTGCTGCTCCAGCGTTCGCTCCACCGTATCAAACGTCCCCACCGTATTGGCGATTGCTTCATTATAAATGTCCAGAATGGACGGTACGTCCGCTAACGTTGCCAGGCGAATTTCCACAGCTACAACCTCTTTCCGTCGATAAAAAAAGTTTCTGATCGAAGCATTTCGGATCACCTTCGATGAAGGTACACGCTCTGCTCCTCATCTTAGCAAAAAAACGGCCGCTCGCCTACCATACAATGGCTTCAGCCGTTCAGCTGGCTCGGCCACAGCACATAGTGGTTGCGGTCCCGTTCAGCGCCAAGCTGCTGGAGAAACCGCTGCTCCGGGGCTTCCACAATACGTACCCCGTTCCAGCTTTCCACGACAATTTTGCGCAGCTGCTCGCGCTGTAAAAACAGCCGGAATACAGCCCTCAACTGCATGCTGACATCCGCAGCAGCAGCAGCTTCATCGGCCGCAGCTTCGCCGTGGAAGTCCACCGCCTCCGGCCGCTGGACGGAAGCTGCACCAATGGTACGGCTTTGCGCTTGCGCAGCTTCGCCCCGGCCGTCCAGCCTGGTAATGCGCTTGCCGTTGCCTTCGATCCAGTACAGCCAGCGCCCGCCCTGGAAGACGAGATAATAACCCGGCTTGCGGGCGAAGGACACCCCGGCCACTGTAGGCCACGGGACGTGCAGGCCAAACGGGTTCGCCGGATCAACGGCGCTCAGCAGCGTCAGCCGACCTTCCTCTCCTCCCGCCCGCGCAGCAGCCGGAGCTGCCGCCGACTGGTACAGCTGCGTCAGAAAATCACGCGCTGCAAATTGCAAATACGGCACGTGCTGAATAAACAAGCCGCGGACGACAACCCCCCACTCCTCCAGCTGCTTGAGCAGCGGCAGCACCGTTTCCCAGGCATACGGCGTAGCGTAAGCGATCAGCTCCTTGGTGATCAGCCCATAGAGCCCGAGCAAGTGCCTGATCCAGGCGAGCGCCGCCGCCTCCCGGTCGTAGTCAGGCTGAACCAGCGCGTGCAGCGGGTACCAGCGTCCGAAGCCGGACTGAAATTTGTCCGTCTTTTTGCTTTTGCCGACAGCATGCAGCCGGATCGGGGCAAACTGGTCATTGGCCGCTTGCCCGTCCCACACCAGCTCCAGCAGCTCCGTTAGCAGCACGGATGGCGGACGGCCCGTTTCGGTGGACAGCCGTGTCAGAAATACCGCCCCCTTCTCCTGCAGCAGCCGCAGCAGACCGGGGCCGGACGACGGCGCGCCCTCCGCGCAGCTTCGTTCCAGCCACGGCTGAAGCAGCTCCTGGCTTTCTGCCAGGAAAAAGGCGATCCGTCCTTCCTTCTCCTCCGGCTGCTTGCGGCCGATCCAGACGACATCGCCTGACGAGCACAGCAAGTCCAGCTCCTGCTTGCGGTACCCTGGCATGCGGGCCGGGAACAGCAGCGACTCCCACAGCGATACCGGGAGAAATAGCCCCTGCAGCTCGCCGATCAGCTCCCGCAGCCGATCCTGGCCCGTCAGCGGCGAAGCCTCGCCCAGCCTCGCAAACAGCGGCATATGCCGCAAATAAGTCAAGCCCGGCACCGCCTCGCCGTTGCGGCGGAACAGCTGCAGCGACGTGCGGATCAGCCGCGACGCAACCTTCCGGCTCGTCCACAGCCCGGAGGCTGACGGGTCCGAGAACGGCGCCGCTTCCATCCGCTGCTCCTGGAGCGCTGCTTGCAGCCAGCCTTCGGCAGCAGCCTGCTCCAACCCGTACCGGCTCATCAGTTCTTCCACTGTAATGGAAATCGCCTGGTCGCTGTAGCGCTGCAAAATAAAAGCCCGCGCCTCGGCAGACGTTTGCAGGCTCGCATACAGCTCCAGTTCGTCGCGGCAAACGATCACCGTCTGCAGCGGCAGCTCCAGCGTCGCGATTTGCCCGCGCGCTGTCAATTGCTCCAGCCAGCCGTCCAGCAAATCGGCCGCATCCGCTGCTCCTTCCTCGCCGTCGAAGCCAGCTCTTTCGCCAATCCCAGTCGCCTCTTCGCCCTTGGCTCCATGACTGGACACGCCCTCGTCAGCAGCGCTCGCTCCCGCATCGGCCCCGGCCAAGCCTACGGTATCCGCCGTCATGTCACGCGTTCCGGCTGCTTCTCCGGCGTCGGCTCTCCCGCGAGCCCCGGCGGCGCGACGCAGCTCGTCCGGCGTAGCATCGCCGCGTTCCTTCAGATGGCGCAGCACGTCATCCGCCTGCCGCCACAGTCGGTCGGCCTGCTGCAGCCGCCGTTCTTCCTCAGCGAGCGCCTGCGGGGAAACCGCCTGCCGGACCGTTTCGCTGCCGAACACCTCAGCCGCCAGCTGACGGCTGAACCCAAGCAGCTCGACCTGCAGATCCTGCGGCAGCGCGTCGGATTCGTAGAGCCGCGCGAAGGTATAGTCCGACTGGAATTGCGCGGCCAGCGGCGAAGGATAAGCGGCTCGATGCTCGGCGTACGCCAGTCCGCCACGCTCCACCGCCTCAAGCAGCTGCCGCAAATGCTCCGAATCGACATGCTCCTCCATACATTCGCGCATCGCCTCCCGGAACAGCGGGAACCGCTCCCGGAAGGGCAGCGCCTCCTTGAGCAGCTCCTGACTGCGCAGCCGTTTTTTCCAGGCAGGCATCCGGGTGAAGCTGCGCGACAGCAGCAGCGACGTTTCCGCCTGCCGCTGAAATGCGCCGTTGAACATCGGCGACTGGGCAACCGCATGCACGATCAGCGGCTCAGCCTGCTCCCATGTCAGCGAGCGGATCGCCTGAATGACAGCCGTTTCGTAACGGGGAAATACAAGCTCAATGCCGTTATCCCGCGCATTCGTGTACGTCGGCTGATGGCCCGACTCGATCAGCTTCCGGTTCAGCGCCAGCAGCCAGGTGCGATTCAGCTTGCGGCCAAATACGCTGTGCAGCACCACATGCACATGTGTTTGCTCATCGGTGAACGTTTCGATGACGACCGTCCGGTCTGTAGGCACCGGGGCGACGGCCATTTGATTGCGGACAAGCCCGATCAAGCTCGCAGCGGCTTCGGCGTCCATATAATAGTCGGCCATCAGCCATTCCTGCGTCTGCGCGTCCTGTGCCGTACGGCCAGGCAACTCGCTCTGCCCGCTCGGCGTCACAGATGCCGACGACCGAGCCTCCTGCGCCGGTCCGGTCTGCAGCCGCGCCCGCAGCTCCCGCCACAGAGCGCCGGTCTGCTCGCCCAGCTCAAACGACCTGCCTCCCGTTTCACCGCGCCAGAACGGAATTTCGCTGTAGCGGTTTTCCGCCTCGCGGACATAAATACGCTCCGGCCGGATGCGGACAATGCGCCACGACGCGGTCCCCAGCTGGAATACGTCCCCGACGGACGATTCCTGAATATATTCTTCATCCAGCTCGCCGAGATGAAGTCCGGTTTCGCTGTGATGCACGGGATACGCCGTGCTTTGCGGGATCGTGCCCGCGCCGACCAGCGCCGCCATCGGCGCAGCGGCCAGACGGCCGAGACGGCCTGTGTCGCGGTCCCACGTAATCAGCGGGCGCGCGAACGGGTAAAAACCCGCCAGCAGCTCCAGCAGCGCAAGCAGCCTGTCGCGGGAAATGTCGCGGAAGCTGTCACTGCCCGCCAGCAGCCGCTCCAGAGCGTTCACATCCCAGTCATCGCCAAGCGACACGAGGGCGACGACCTGCTGCGCCAGCACGTCCAGGCCGCCCCGCGGCACGCGGATCGCTTCGATGTCGCGTGCCGCAATTCGCCGGGCCAGCACGGCCAGCTCCGGCAGAAGGCTGCGGCTGCGCGCAACGAGCACGCCCCGGCTCACGCCGCCGACGCTGTGCCCGGCCCGGCCAATCCGCTGAATGCCTGCCGCAGCGCTGAACGGCGAATCAATCTGAAGCGCCAGCTCGACATGACCGACATCAATGCCTAGCTCCAGCGACGATGTGGCGACAAGGCAGCGCAGCTCGCCCGCCTTCAGCTGCCGCTCCACCTCCAGCCGCTTTTCCTTGGCGACGCTCCCGTGATGGCTTCGGGCCATTTCATAGCCGACATGATCGTTCAGCCGCAGCGTCAGCCGTTCGCACATCCGGCGGCTGTTGGCGAAGATCAGCGCCGTCCGGGCCCCTTCCATCAGCTGCAGCAGCCGCTGAACAAGCGGCGTCCAGATTGCCTCCTTATCTGCGCCGGGCAGCACCCGCTCCGGCACCGTCACCTGCAGCGCGTAACGCTTGTCCGCCTGGCTCTGGACAATCGCCACCCCACGCGGCTGCTCGCCGTCCCAGCCGCCCAAGTAGCGGGCGATTCGCTCGATCGGCTTTTGCGTCGCCGATACGCCGATGCGCTGGATGGGTCCGGCGCACAAGTGCTGCAGCCGCTCCAGCGTCAGCGACAGGTGGACGCCGCGTTTGTCCGCAGCGAGATCGTGAATTTCATCGACGATGACCTGCTGCACCGTCCGGAGCATGTCGCGCGCCCGCGGCGAGGTCAGCAGCAAATACAAAGACTCCGGCGTCGTCACCAGCAGATCGGGAGGCGTCCGCAGCATGGAGGCGCGAGTGCTCTGCTTCGTGTCTCCGGTCCGGACGGCGACCGTAATCGCGCTCCCGTTCCCTGCCCCGCTGGCCGCCAGCTCAGCCTGAATTTCCTCAATAAACAGAAGCAAATGCTCATGAATATCATGATTCAGCGCCTTGAGCGGCGTCACCACCAGCGTTCGCACGCCGGGCGCATAGGCTTCCCCAAGCTGCTGCTTGCTGCGCAGCACCTGATCCAGACCAGGCAGCAGCGCGGCCAGCGTCTTGCCCGAGCCCGTCGGAGACGAAATCAGCGTATGCGCACCGGTTTGAATGCGGCCCCACGCTTCGCGCTGCACCTCGGTCGGCTCCCCGAACCGCTTGCCGAACCAGCTCCACAATACCCGATGGAACCGGACATGCTCCGGTTGAACGTCTGCCATGCGAATCCCTCCTGCTCCGACTGTGTCCCTTTACCGCTAAACATAGCATATCCGGAGCCGCCACTGCCAGCGACCGCAGCGACCGACCGCCCAACCAGGCGGAATGTCTCCCGTCTTCAGCAGCATTGGACGAAAAAACAAACAAAGTCCCCCTGTTGTCAGCAGGAAATAGATGTAGTGGACTGGACTTCCACGCGGCTTTTCGAATCGTCAAATTGTTACATTCCATATAATAAGTTTTAGAATGACTCCGGAAATTGAAACAGCGACAGCTAAGGACGAGAAAATAAAGTCCTAGACTGTCGCTGGCTATTCAACTAACGTCCCCGTTAGTTGAATCTCTTTTCCAATCATACTCCATAATATTTTTAGTTTTTATGGCTCTATCTTCGCCGAGTAATTTTTCTACAACATACAACGCAGCATCCATGCCAGCGGAAACTCCAGCGGATAATACAATTTTCCCATTATCAACGTAGCGAGCTTCTTCAACTATTTCAGTAGAAGCAGGTACAACATCCCTTAATTCATTCATAGCCAAACGATTTGTTGTTACTTTTAAACCATCTAATAATTTGGCCTTTGCTAAAATTAAGGCTCCAGTACAGACGGACAGGATAATTTCTACATCATTGGATATTTCTCGAATCCAGCTCGTAATTGTTTCATTGTTCATTTCCTTTCTTGAACCCCAACCTCCAGGAATCACCAATACATCAGGCTTAGGACAGTTAGCGATCGTATAAGCCGGATTAATGCTTAGACCTCCCAATGCTTCGATCGGACTGTCTTTTTCCGCCACAGTGTAAACTTTGAAGTCTTGTCCTCGATTACTTCCAGCAATAAAAACTTCAAATGGTCCTGCAAAATCCAAAGGTTCAACCTGTTCAAAAATTAATACCGCTACATGTCTTGCTTGCCGCACCTGTTCCATATCATCAGCTCCCAAAATTAAATAAAAGCATTCGGTCTAAGACCAAATACTTTGCCCAGGCGTACGGCCTATGAAATATGTGCTCCCTCGTGGTTCTCCACGTTTACGCCAGTCGCACATACCGAATATTTACTTCATTATAATCTGAAAATTCAATATAAATCAAGCGTTTGTTGCGTTATCCCGCCCGTTCGCTGAATTCCGTTCAGTCTAACACTTTAACTATCAGTCTAGGACTTTATGTTCTTCTGACACCTGCTTCCATCCAATCGTCATAGTTAAATAAAGACCTCAATTCCACGTCATGTGGAGCTTGAGGTCTTTATTTTTAAAGCGAACTCCTTAGACAACCGACGGACTACGTCCCATTCCGCTTATCCGAGCGGTATATCGCCACGGCGATCAGCAAGCCGACCAGTGAAAGCAGCGCCCCGGCCCATGGCAAATACGCAAGGCCTGCGTGCGTGATGACCGCCCCGCCGAGAAATGCTCCTCCGGCGTTGCCCACATTTAAGGCGGAGTGGGTCGACGTAGACGCCAGAGCCGGCGCATCCTTGGCCAGCGTCATAATACGCAGCTGCAAGCCTGGCAGCACCGCGAAGGACACGATGCCCCAGATGAAAACCGTCACGACGACAAACAGCGTCAGGTGAGCGATCGCTCCGAGCAAAATCAGCGTCAACGCCAACAGCAGAAAACCGCCGATCAGCGTCGGCATCAGCTTCCAGTCGGCCAGCTTCCCTCCCAGCAAATTGCCGATCGTGACGCCGATGCCAAACAGGACCAGCACCCAGGTCACGTGCTGCTCGGCCATGCCGGTTACCTGCTGCAGCAGTGGCGCAATATACGTAAATACCGCAAACAAGCTGCTGCACCCGACCGCGCCAGCCAGCAGCATGATCAGCAGCTTGGGCTGAGCGAGCGCCCGCAGCTGCCGGATCGGGCTGGAGGAGGAGGCGTCCAGCGGAATTTTCGGCACAAGCGCGATGATGCCGAGCAGCGTAATGACACCCATCACGGCGACGGCCGCAAAGGATGCGCGCCAGCCCATCTGCTGGCCGATCCACGTGCCGAACGGAACTCCAATGACATTGGCGATCGTCAGCCCGGCCATCATCACGGACACAGCCGCAGCCCGGCGGTTCGGAGCGACGAGATTGGCGGCGATGACCGATCCTACGCCAAAAAACGTGCCGTGCGCCAGCGAAGTAAATAACCGCGACGCCATCAGCACCATATAGCTCGGCGCGATAACCGCAACCAGATTGCCGATAATAAACAGCACCATCAGAATGCACAGCAGCAGCTTCTGCGGCATTCGGGAGGTCGCCAGCGCCAGCACCGGCGCGCCGATCGCCACCCCCAGCGCATAGCCTGTAATAAGCTGTCCCGCTTGCGGAATACTTACCTGCAGGTCCTGTGCGACATTGGGCAATAGCCCCATGATCACAAACTCTGTCATCCCGATGGCAAACGCCCCGGCGGTCAATGACAGCAGTGCAATTGGAAATTTGTCTTTCTTCGCCACCGGCATCGCTTGTCCGTTTGCCGCTGCATTCGGTGCCGCTGTCCGCGTGGCTTGCTGTTGCATGCTCATAACTTGTGCGCCTTCTCTCTAGGTATGCAATCTCCGCTCCAATGCCGGAAGCTCGTATCAAGCAACCGACACTGTACGTTAGAATAGCACACGCGGCAAAAAACAGGCAACTGCCAAGAGCGGCAAATGTTGAGCAACCGCTTACGTCTCCGGTAAATGAAAGCGGCTCCCCTGACGGCAAGCCGTTCCATTCGCGCGAGATCATTTTTTCCTGCAAGACAACCGCTTGCCTGCGTCGCAGCTATCTCCACTGACCGGTTGAGCTGACCACGCCGAAGCGGGACAACGTTTTGCGGCCAAGCCAGCCGAACAGCCGGTCCGTGCAGAAGCCCATCATCCCGAGGCAAACTAACCCGACCCCTTCATTGGACGCAATCATCTCCGCCCCGATAATCGCCATATACGAAGTTCCCATCGCGAGCCGAATGCCGGTAATCATATACGGCACCGTCGCCGGGACGATCACATGACGCAAAATTTGCCATTCATTAGCCCCCATGCTGCGCGCTGATCGTATTTTATCCTCCTCAACCGCCATCATGCCTGTACAAGTTGGACAGCTATTCTTTTCGAGCCAATTCGCGCCTTCCTGTAATTGATTTCTCCAATTACTTCAATGTACCCCAATTGTTTTCGTTCATTCGCCTCCTCCAGCTTCCGGTCGGACGATGCAAAAAACTCCCGCTCCTCTTCGCATACAACATGAGGGAATCAGGAGTCTTCAGATGTCCTATCGGCTAAACATTACAAACAGTCAGCAGAATTTGCCCCGGCCTTCAGGAGTGAAGTGAATCGGCTCAGGACAAAGTGTCTTCCGGTTCTTAGTCGTCCTGCTTTTTTATTAAATTCTCGTTGCAGTTGCTACATTAACTGGTACAATCAGCTCATGAGACAAGTGCCAACAGATTCTCTGTCTGAGAACAATGACTGCTTCCACCCACCATTCAAGCACTTAAGTTGTTTGCTTAGTCTCTGGCCGCGTTCCTGTTTCGTTCGTACAGCCGGCAACGTGTCGTCCAAAGCCATCAAACGCTACGTTGAACCGAAAGCACGGGGGTGACAATCTGCAAACCGTAACCGTTCAAATCCGCATATTTCCGAGTGATACCTCCGTGTTGATTCAAATGGGCCATGAATACGTGAAGACGGTCAACGCGCTAACGGAACAAGCAGAAGGGGCTGGCGCATTCCCTAAGCTAACATCCGAAAGACGACAAGAACAAATCGTAAACACGCCAAGAACCGAACGTACCAATGCTTCTGCGGTTTTAAGGCCCACCGTGACCGAGTTGGAGCCATGAATATCCTGCATCAACCTGTGGTCGATGGTAACAGTCGATCAGCCTAGATAGCTAGAGGCTCTGATCTAGGACGGGCTATTGGTCTAGCCTCTGACTTGGCAGTTGCACAAAACAGAAATGGTCTGCGTGCGTGAACTAGCCAAGAATCCTACGGGTTCAACCGTGTGGAGGATCAATTCACTGTTCATTTAATGAACGATGAAGTGTTACACCGATTATATATCCGATAATACCTACAAATCATTCATGAATTATAGCTGCATAAGCACAGAGCTTTGTCCGGACAGCCCGAAATCAGGCCATCCGGACAAAGCTCTTGGCAAGCTACGCCAGCACTGAGGCTTGTACACGCTGCTGCGGTACCGGGAAGTAGCCGATATACACAGCGTACGCAATCATTTTCTGAATAAAGGCAAGATCGGACGCTGCGCAAGGCAAGCTGTCGCTGCCCAGGAATAAGGACGTCCGCTCGCTGCCGTACACATAAGGGGAATCCTTGGCCCCGTCGCCTTCCAGCTGAGCCATCGCAAGCCCGAGCGCTTCGGCGTTATGCTGATTGCTCTTGTCCAGCAGCCATGCCGTATAGTCGTCAAATGGCAGCGTTTCGACGTTATAGCCGCATTTATTCACATAGTCGATCAAATCCGCATAGAGCAGCGGCTTCGGATTGCAAATATGGAAAATATGGCCGATCGCCTCAGGACGGAGCGCCAGCTCGACAATCGAGCTGCTGGCGTAGTCAATTGGCGTGAAATCGACGTACCAGTCGGCCTCCGGAGCCTTGCCGAGCAGCAGCATCGCTTTGATCATCCGGTAAAACGCGTTGCTGTCGATATTGGTCTGGAATTTACCGGTCACGGAATGGCAGGTCAGATTCGCCGGGCGATAAATACTGACAGCCAGTCCTCTTGCCGCTGCGGCTAACACAAGCTTCTCGGCTTCCAGCTTGCTGTTCGTGTATACATTGTCGACTTGCAGTTCATCCGGGTATGCATCCCGGCTTTCCACCGTTTCCCATTGACCGGACAAAGCCAGCTCCTCCGGAATGCCGATGGTCGAGATGTGGTGGAATCTGACGCCTGGCTTGGATTCGGCAAGCTCCAGCAGATGCAGCGTGCCTCTCACATTGGTTTGTTCGAATTGGCTCGCGCTGCCGAAATGCCTGACATCTGCCGCCGCATGGATGACAGCATCCGTCTCGCGCTGCAGCCGCTCCCAGTCGGCCTGTGCCAATGCAAGCTGCGGAGCCTCCAGATCGCCTTCCAGCACCTGCACCCGCTCATTCATTAACTCCAGCAAGCTGTCGCCGAAATACGCCTTCATCACGTTTTGCAGCCTTGTACCGGAGGACAGCCCTGGCTGCTTGCGGACCAGCACAATGACGCGTGCGCGGCTTTTTTTCAGCAGCTCGTACAGCAGATGCGCGCCCAGATAACCGGAAGCTCCCGTCAGCAGCACGCAATTAGGCTCTGCACCGGCGGCGTAATCGGCGCTTGTCCCCGGTATGCCTGGATATTCCTCAAGCATTTTCAGGAATTTGTCGCTCGTCTGCTCCGACGCAACCGGCTTGTCCTGGGCAAGCTGCTCAAGCTGTTCGAGCTGCTCCATCCGGGCAGCCAGCTGCTCCATCGTTTTTTCGTGAAACAAGTCCTGGATGGTCAGCTGGCGGCAATCGGGCTTCAGCAGCACCAGCACTTGCAGCAAATCCAGCGAATCCCCGCCAATCTGGAAAAAGTCGTCCGTAATATGCAGCTGCTTGCGGTTCAGGATGCGCTCCCAGGCTGCCGCAACCCGCTTCTGGGCGGCCGTATGCGGCTGCAATTCGGCGACAAACGGCGTCAGCTCTTCGCCCGACACAAGCTCGTAGGAAGCCAGCGTTTTACGCGCAACCTTGCCTGTCGGAGAAAGCGGCATCGCATCGAGCTGGGTCAGCCATTTCGGCACATAGTAGGCCGGCAGCTTCTCATGCAAAAACGTGCGGATCACGGCCCCGGACAGCAGCTCGCCGTCCTTGGACGTATAGTAGCCGACTAACGCCTGCTGACCGTTCTGCTCCTTGACCGCAATGACCGCCGTATCCTGCACATTCGGAAATTTGGACATTACATCTTCGATGGCGCCGATTTCAATACGGTGACCGCGAATTTTCACCTGCGAGTCGCGACGCGTCACGTATTCAATCGTGCCGTCTTCGAGCAGCTTCACAATATCTCCCGATTTATACACCAGCTTGCCCGGCTCGAAGGGACTCGGAATAAACGCCGAAGCCGTGCGCTCCGGCTGCCCGAGATATCCCTTGGCCAGCCCGACGCTGGCGATCAACAGCTCTCCGGGCACGTTCACCGGGCAAAGCTGCAGCTCGCGGTTCACGATGTAGACCTTGTAGTTGCCGTTCGGCTTTCCGATCGGGATATGGGTGCTTTTTTCCGGGAACGGCTTGGCGACGCGATGAAACGTCGTCCCGACCGTGCATTCCGTCGGCCCGTACAAGTTGTAGATGTCCGTGCGGTACTCGGATTTGTGCTGGAACGTCCGCACTTGCTCGCCATACAGCGCTTCGCCTGCAATCATGACGCTGCGCAGCCCGCTCAGCTTGCGGAAGCCTTCCTCCGACAGCCGAACGGCCATCTGATTGAAAAACACGGTAGGCACAGCCGGAATGACAGTCGCCTGCACCTGTTCGACGGCCAAGGCGAAGGCTTCGACCGAAACGCGCTCTTCGGCTGACAGCAGGTACAGATGCGCTCCGCAAAACAGCGCGCTTACGACTTCCCAGACGGAAGCGTCGAAGCTGAAGGAAGCAAACTGAGTCAACACGTCGCGCTCCGTTATTGCGAACTGATCGACGATAAATGCTCCCAGGTTGACCACTCCGTCATGCGCGAGCATCGTGCCCTTCGGGTTGCCCGTTGAGCCGGACGTGTAGATCACGTACGCCAGATCCTCAGGCTGCACCTCCACCTCCGGGTTATGCGCCGGATAGCCGCTCAGCTCGGTATCCGTGTCCACCGACAGGATGCGGATTTCCGTATCCGGGTTATCCGTAAGCGAGCGGGCCCGATCCAGGTACGCCGCTTTGGTCAGCATGTAGGCGATTTTCGTATCCTCCACAATATAGCGAATGCGGTCCTCCGGATATTCAGGGTCAAGCGGCACGTAGGCCCCTCCGGCTTTCATCACCCCAAGCAGGCATACAATCGTGTCCAGACTGCGCTCCATAAAGATGGTGACGAAATCGCCCTTGCGCAGCCCGCTGGCCAGCAGTCGATGCGCGATCCGGTTAGCTCGTTCATTCAACGCCCGGTACGTGTATAATTCCGCAGCGGCCGAAATGGCGGGACGTTCGGGAAATTCGCCCGCGGCCTGCTCAAACATCCGGTGAAACGTCATGCCCTGCGGGGAGTTGAAGGCCGTATCATTCAATTCGGCATACATGGCCTGTTCGCCGATTGACAAAATATCCATATTTCCAATGCTCAGCGTTTCATCCTGCAGGACAGCTGTAGCCAGCTTGAAAAAAGATTCGCTAAACCGCTGAATTCTTTTTTCTTGCAATAAAGAAGCATCGTACTCCAAGCGCAGCGCAAGCTCGCCGTCACCGCCGGTCAGCTCCCAGCCGAGCAGCTGGTTTCTTGCATCCGCCACCTTGCGGTTCAGGCTGAGGAAGGTTTCAGGTCTCCCGGCCCCCGCATTGGCAGACGGCTCCAGCAATTGTCGGCGTATAAGCTGCTTCACGTCACGGAAGGTTCGGGCTTCCTCCAATGAAACCTGCAGAGTTATCGCCGCATATTTATTCGTAGCTGTGCCGATTACAAACTCATGCTCTCCCGAATACCGGTAAAGTAATGAGATATAAGCGGTTAGTAAGACAAGTAATTGATCCTCTTCGGTCATGGCCTGATCGGACCACGTATCCACGAAGTCGGAAGGAAGCTTGATTTCGCTGTGAGCATACGTATAGGTTCTGAGGGAGCGATCAACATCCAAAGGAATCTGAAGCAGCGCCAGTTCTAGTTCTTCCCTGTTATCCGATTGTTTTGTCTCTAGGATCATATTACACCGATCTCACCTTTCAGAGTTTCTTCACTTTAAATTGCTTAATCAGCTCATGCAGTTCTTCAGCGGACGAAGACAGCACGTTGGAAGACTCGACGATCGTTTGCAGATGGTGCTTTTGCTCATCAATAGAGTGCGTAATTTCATTAGCGTTCGAAGCTGTTTTGCTTACGGCTACATTCAGCTCGTCCGCAGTCGCCGAAATTTCTTCAGCACCTGCCGAAATTTCCTGCGCAGCGCTGGAGACGTCCTGAATTTGCAGCGATACCTTTCTCGTGGAGGTCAAAATTTCGGAGAACAGCCTGCCCGTTTCTTCAGCCATAACCATGCCCTTCCCCACAACCTCTGTGCCATGGCTCATGGATTGCGCAACCTGATGAATTTCGGATTGCACCTCCTTGATCAACGCTGAAATCTGATCGGCGGACTGATGGGATTGCTCGGCCAGCTTGCGCACTTCGCCGGCAACGACTGAAAATCCGCGGCCATGCTCGCCGACGCGCGAAGCTTCAATGGCGGCATTCAAGGCAAGCATATTCGTTTGATTGGCAATACCGGTAATCAGACCGAGAATGTTGCCGATTTCTTGCGAGCGGCGATCCAGCAGGCCGACGGTTGCCGAAGTGTCCTTTACAAACTGGTCGATCACTTTCATTTGCTCAGCCATGTCTTGCACCGCCATATCTCCTTGCGACGATTTGCGCTCCACGTCGTTTGCTTCGTCGGCTACGCCAGAGGAGCTGTGGGCAATCGTCTGGATAACGCCGGAAATTTCGGAAATGGCCCGTGAGCTTTCCGTGCTGGAGCTTTCCTGGTGTTTGATGTTGTCGGCTATCATTTTGATATGCTCATTGATCGCTTCGGCATGCTGATTGTTTTCTTCCATCGTGGAGTAGAGGCTCTTCGCCGAATCGGCCACCTGGACAGACAGCTCCTGAACCTTCACAATGGTATTGTTCATCTTGCGGGTCATGATGTTAAACTTATCGTTGATAATCCCGAGGTCATCGCGCCCTGTCTTGATCTCCACGTCAAGATTGCCCGCACTCACCTGCTCGATTCCCCGAATCAGCTCCTTGATCGGCGAGAGCGTGCGTTTGACAATGTAGAACTGCACAAGCAGGATCAGCACAAGCGAACCGGCCAAAATCAACAACCCGTATGTAAGAAGCGTCTTGAGTCCATTTGGAACGGCAGAAGCATCCGCATCAACGGCAAAATAAGCAAAGATACGGCCACTGCTGTCCTTCAAAGGATAAGCAATCGTGACCCAGGTGCCGAGCGTGTCGTCATATACGGTGGAAAATTCGGAATTTTGCGAGGCCAGCATTTTGGTCACCGTATCAACGACGACCTGCGGCTGCTCGTACATATCGCCAATCCCCAAATTCCCCTCCTTCAACGGCTGCACCAGATGCGTCGGCACCGCCGTGATGGAGGTTTTGTTCCCGTCCTTCAGCTCCGTGCCGAAAATATAGGCTTGGGCAATCGTCGGATTGTACTTGCTCGCCGAATCCATCAAATCGCGCAGCTCGGCCTGCACAGGGCCGTCATAGCTTTTTTCCTGCATGGCTTTCTGTACCTTGCCAATGTCAATTTGCTTGAACCAGGCTGCGGTAACCGTTTCGATCTGGTTGTGAAGCTGCTTGATCAGTATCGACTTCTGAATAAAGTAGCTGGAGATAATCAGAAGCGCCCCAATCAGGACAATGTTGATCGATGAAAGCAGCAGATTTTTTGCATAAAACGACATACCGGTTTTCTTGTCCATGTTGATGCGGTTCCTCCAATATAAAATAGATTTTAAAGGGATCTAACGTGTTGCGAGTATCCTCCCCCTTTGCGGCCAAAACAAATGTCGCTGCACCGCCGTCAGTTTACATAATTCGACAAAGTTCAGGACATTTTTTCCATTATACCATAATTTACTTCGATGTCTTCACCAATAAATGGGACACGCGGTTTCCACATCTGGAAGCCCCCGGATAAATCGCAATCCGTCAGGGACAATCGTCCCCCTGAAGCTCGGAAATCCTCAACGAAAAAAACCGAAATTTCCGCGTTTTGACGCGGAGTTTCGGCTTTTTTAGGTCTAAAAACGTATAGGCGCAGTCCTGCTTTTCTCAATTTTGAACGTATTGTAAATTTTAACATGGAAACTTTTACGGGATGCTTCGCCTTGTGGATCATGTTACTATGAGGCAACCGCAACGAACGGCTCGCTTGGGCCAGTTCGGGCGGACAAAACTAAACGAAAGGCCGAAGCTTCTGTAAGAAGCGCGGGGAACCCACGATTCAGGGGTGAAGCCGCATCTGCGGCCGGGTGATTGCTCTTTGACCCGAACCCGTCAGCTAACCTCGCAGGCCAACATAAGGAGAGGATGGATGTAATGCGTTTCAAAAAAACCGTTTTGACAGGTGCGCTCGCCATTAGTGTCGTTGCTGGAGCAGGCTCTGCCTTTGCAGCGCCGACGACTGCTCCGATCGGACAGGATCTCATCGCGAACCGTCTTCAGCAAACGTACGGATTGTCGCTGAACGAGCTGCTTCAACACGTTCAAGGCGCTAACCTTCGCATAGTATGCCCGCAATTGCAAGGCAATTATCCGGGCCTGCAAGACTTGTATGGCGGCGGCTTCTTCGGGGGCTATACGCCTGCTCCGGTGACGCCGGGCTCTGACGCTGGAACGCCGGACAACGGCTCCGTTCCGGGCTCTGACGCCGGAACGCCGGACAGCGGCTCCGTTCCAGGCTCTGACGCTGGAACGCCGGACAACGGCTCCGTTCCAGGCTCTGACGCTGGAACGCCGGACAGCGGCTCCGTTCCGGGCTCTGACGCCGGAACGCCGGACAGCGGCTCTATTCCGGGCTCTGACGCCGGAACGCCGACGCCAGACACGGGAACGGCTCCGGGAACGCCGGCAGGAGGCACAGAAGCGCCGGCAGCGCCAAGCGCGCCGTCCGGTACAGACACGGCCTCTGCTTACGCTGAGCAAGTGGTGACAATCGTGAACGCCGAGCGGGCCAAAGCCGGCTTGTCGCCGCTGACGAGCGACCCGGCGCTTGCCAATATGGCGCTGGATAAAGCGAAGGATATGTACAGCCGCAATTATTTCGATCATACGTCGCCGACTTACGGCTCTCCATTTGATATGATGAAAACTTATGGCATTAACTATTCATACGCCGGCGAAAATATCGCCAAAGGACAACGTGATCCGCAAGAGGTTATGACTGCCTGGATGAACAGTGCAGGCCATCGGCAAAATATAATGAGCCCGAACTATACGAAAATCGGCGTTGCTTACTACAATGGCGTTTGGGTGCAGGAGTTTATTGCGAATTAAAGAAACGAAATCGGTTGATGCCTTAGTCTCATGAGCAAGCTCTAACACCCCTTTCCTCCGAACGAGTCGGAAGCCATGACGGCTTCCCCGTTCTGGAGTAAGGGGTGTTTGGCTATCTGTAACTTTTCGCTAAGCTTCGGAACCGGCAGCTTGACCGACGCGCGCTGCTTTCAATTCATACATATTAACAGTGGTGCTAATGACAAAGTCCGGAGGCGTGCGATCCTTCTGGTTGCGATGCCCCTCGATATGCTCCGGGCTTCGTTCCCAGTTTTTCCACGCTTCCTCCGATTCCCAGCGAATCATGACCAAAACCTCATCCATATCCTTGCTGCGTTTATTTACCATGACGCTAATATCGAGCAGGCCGGGCATCTTGTCCATCGCACCCGGCCGACTGAATCGCTCGATGATTGTATCGGCATGTCCCGGCTTCGCTTGAATCGTTCTCGTCTGAATCAGCATGCTAGAAGTCTCCTTTGCCTGGCTGGTATACTTGCATCCGTGTTTTCGCGGTTGCTTTTCTTGCGATAATCGAATTCTTCAGCTCCGCTGAAAACTTATACATTCGATTATCTTAAAATATACCTGCCGCAAGCAAAAAGCTGAATGGATTATCCGGCGGCGGCATAGACGATTTGACCGGCTGCCCTCCAGACACGGCTCCCTGCGAGATCAGCCACGAACGTCCGCGCTCCGTTTTCGTTAAGCGAAATCGTCCTCCGTCAGCTCCAAATTAATGGCGGCAGCCGCTCTGCTGCCCGCTGCGGCGGCAAGGATCAGCTGAGAAGGCATCACGTAAGCGGCATCCCCTGCGGCGTACAAGCCCGGAACCGTGCTTTTGCCCCACTCATCGGCGGCAATCCCGCCCAGCTTGTTCACTTCATACTGCAGCGACGCTTCAAAGGACGCATGCGGAAGCCATTCAGGAGCAACAAACCCGCCCGTTCGCTCAATGCGGGTCCCGTCAGCGAATTCCACCTGCCGCAATTTCCCTGCTTCGCCGATAAACGCGGCCACTTCCTGCTCGGTCACCTCGATCCGTCTCGCTTGCAGCAGCAGCTTCTGTTCCTCGCTCAGCACCGCCTGCCCGTTCGTGCAGATAACCAGATTTTGACTCCAGTTATAGAGCAGCTTCGTCAGATGGAATACACTCGGCTGTGTCGAGACAACGATCAGCGGCTGATCCCGAAGCTCCCATCCGTCGCAATAAGGGCAATTAAACAAGCTCGTTCCATAACATTCACGCAGACCCGGAATGTCCGGCAGCACCTCGCGGAGACCTGTCGCCACCAGCACCTTGCGCGCTTCAAGCCTTTCCCCGTCCCCCATACTCAGAGTAAAGGTATCGCCGCTCCGCTGAATATCCGCCGCCTTCCCCACCCGATGCTCCACGGACGGATACCGCAGCACTTCCTCGTAAGCGATACGCCGGAATTCGGATGGAGTTACGCCATCCCGGGTCAAAAAGCCGTGTGAAGCATGCGTCACTTTATTTCTCGGCTCGTTATTGTCCAGCAAGGCCACCTTCCTCCGGGCTCTCCCAAGCACAAGCGCCGCATTTAAACCGGCAGGTCCTCCACCAATAATGACACAATCATAGATCAACGTCAGTTCCTCCTTTAGTTCAATGCCCAAATAAAAGACTTAAAAGATTCTTTATATCTCTGATTATATAAAAAATAGCTGTGGCTTAGGGAGCCACGGTTATTTTTTTGGCAAGCTCAGATAGTTTTTGCCGCTCCAAATATTGCTCAAGCTCTTCTTCCGCCGACAGCATCACCTTCTGAATGAGGCATCCGTCCCCATGATCCAGCCCGCAATCAAATAAGGACGCCGTGCCTTCAATCGCATGAATAATATCGAGAAACGAAAGATTTTCCCAGTTCCGCTTTAACGTATACCCGCCGTTAGCCCCTGAAACCGATTCGATCATGCCGGCCTTGACGAGCTTGGTCAATATTTTGGATAAATACGTAGGGGAAACATTCTGCCGCTCCGCCAGCTGCTGCACGCCGACAGGCTTATTCGGACTAGCGGCCACGAGAAACAGCATCGTGTGCAGGGCGTAATTGGTCGCCTTCGAATATTTCATCCAACCATCCACCTCAATCAAGGATTTAACATGTCTATAATATACTTTATAATTCCCTGCTGTCAACTGCCACAAAGCCTGCCATCCGGCCCTGCCCGGGGCAACAAGTCCGACATACGTACGGGAACAAGCCGCTACAGCTTTCCCTGCAGCAGCTCGTCCATAATCTGATGCTGGCCTAGCGGCGACCAGCTCCGGCCGATCCAGTTCGACGCCAGCCGAACCCGGCGGCTAACGTCGAGCGGCGTCCCGCCGCAAGCCGCGCCCGGCTGCAGCCGTGTCAGCAGATCGGCCTCGTTCTCCGATTCCTCCCGATTATCGTACACATACAGATGATCCGAATCAAGCGTCGGCGCCTTGTCCAGCTCAAACTCCAGATAGGGAAGGTCCAGCGGCACCCGGTAGCTGGGCTTGAGCCCCAGCTCCGTGTACAGCAGCGTATTCATCGGATGCTGGACGATTCCCTGCACCCTGACCTTCCGGCTATACAGACGCAGGAAGCAAAAGGTTTCATCTGTGCAAGCCGAGTTAAGCAGCCCGCGCAGCTCCCGGATTCGGCGCTCCACCTGCCCGATATTATGGCCCGCCTCCTGCTCACGGCCTGCCAGCTCCGCCAATTTCCGATGAGTGGTCCGCCAATCGACCGTAAAGCCGAGCATCACGGTCGGCGCAATCTGCTTCAATTGCTCATAGATCGGCTGGTGCCGGCAATCGGCGACGATCAGGTCGGGTCGCGCCTGCTTCAGACTCTGCAGCTGCTGCCGAATCCAGGCAGCGCTGGCTTCCTCGATCCGGCAGCCGTCATCCCAACCGTTCATAACCGCTACTGGCTCCACACCCATCGAACGAAAGCAGTCCTCATAGCGGAAGCTTGACGCCACCGCAATGCGCAGCTCCTTCCGCTGCACGTACATACAAGGCGAAAGACCGGTTTCCCGCTTAAATACGCGGCTGAAGTAAAATTCGTTGCCGAAGCCGACCGATTGGGACACAGCCTTGATTGTGACCCGCCCTTCCTCCAGCAGCCGCTTGGCCTGATTCATGCGAATGGCATTCAAATAGTCCATGGGCGACACGCCCTTCGCCCGCTTAAAGCTGCGGGAATACGAAGTAGGCGTCAGACCCGCCAGGCTCGATAACGTCTCCAGCTTAATCCGCTCCTGGTAATGCGCATGCAAATAAGCGGTGCTGCGCTCCAGACCGTCCGCCTCCTGCAAGCTTTGCTGCAGCGCTTCAGGCCCGGACGCCCCGTCATGCAGCAGCGGCAGCAGCGCATCGAGCAGAAGCTGCGGCGCCTGCTGTGCGCCGGCGTTGCCTGCCTCGCCAGCCTGATGGAATTGCTCCAGCAACTCCATTATTTTCCCGGCGGCGCTTGCCTTCAGCAAACCTGGAGGCAGCCAGGCAAGAGCCTCGTTCGCCCCGCACGGGGAGCAGTCCCACCCTCCTCGCCGCTTATTGACGGTCAGCGTCCGGAGCGTCAGCATATAATATTCGACGCCGCTGGCTTCTGGCAGCAGCTCCACTTGCATCCATGCGCGCAAAAACAAAATCTGCTCCGGCTGCGCGGCAAGGACTTGGCCGTTCAGACGAAGCAGAGCTGTTCCCCGCGCGACAATCATAAGCATGTCGCAGGGAATGGTTCGGCGCAGCAAGGTTTGCCGCGAACGACATACCCGTTTGCGGAACGAAGATAAGCATAGAAAGGAATAAAAGGAAGCACGGTAAGACGGCATGATGGCTCACCTTCATTGAGAATTATTATCATCAACTCCAGTATAGCCTGTTCTCGCGTCTAGTGAAAGACCGTCAGCACATTTTCAGCCGGAATACGCTCGCTTGCCTTGGGCACGACCTGCGGATAGCCGATATGAAGCGCGCCAACAATTTTTTCCCCCGGCTGCACCCCCATGGATGCGCGAAACTCGGGACTATAATTGTAATGATTTGTTTTCCAGACGACGCCAAGCCCTTGCTCCCAGGCCGCCAGCTGGAAATTTTGAATCAGACAGCACACGGCTGCGTAGTCCTCATCCCATTTTTTTTGGCGCGGGTCCTCCTTCTGCAGCACGAGCAGATGAGCGGGGACCGCTTCAAGGTACTGCTTTTTTTTCTCGCCGTATTGAGCCCGCTCCTCCGGATCATACGTCTGCACCATCGCTTCAGCAAAGGCGCGTCTCGCATCCCCCTGGAACAAAATAAACCGCCACGGCTGCCGCTGCTCGTGGTTCGGAGCCCAAACTGCCACATTCAGCAGCTGCAGCAGCAGCTCCTCATCTACCGGTGTATCCTTGAACACCCGAACCGTCCGACGCGACCGGATCAGATCGGCCACCGGCGTTTCTCCAGCTTCACTTAACCTTTTCAACAATGGCTCACCCTCTCAGCATGAATAGCGGCTGGCGCCGCCTGCAGCGGAATGTCCGGCCCAGGCTTACGCATTCCGGCTTGTATACAACAAATAAATGAAAAACGGCGCGCCGACAGCCGACGTAAACACCCCGACAGGCACATCCAGCGGCAAAAACAATGTCCGTCCAGCCAGGTCGGCCAGCAGTACAATGAGCGCCCCAAGCAGCGCCGACACGGGCAGCAGGCGGGCAAAGTTCGAGCCGACCAGCTTGCGCGCCATATGCGGGGCAAGCAAGCCAACGAAGCCGATGCCTCCGGCCACAGACACCGCCGACGCAGCCAGCCCAACGCCGAGCAGCAGCAGCAGCAAACGGTTCCGTTCAACGGCGCTGCCTGCACTGACCGCCAGTGCATCGCCCAACTGGCCGATATTAACGTGTCTGGCGAGCATGAAGGCCAGCGGCAGTAAAATCAGCGTCCAGGGTAGCAAGGTCAGCACATTTTCCCAGTTGGCCGCATAAATGGAGCCTGTCAGCCATACATAAGCTTGGCTGGCGTCATTTTTTGGATTATAAATGACCATCATCGTCGTCGCCGCAGACATCAAGGCCGACAGGCCGATGCCGATCAGCACCAGCCGCACAGGCGCCGTCCCTTTTTTCCATGCCAGCATATACAACGCCGCCGTCACAATCGCCGCTCCCAACAGTGCAAATGCCGGCAGCAAACGGATGCTAAGCTGGCCTGCTCCGTAGGTGAGAAACATGACTGCCGCCACGGAAGCGCCGCCGGTCACCCCGATAATGTCAGGAGACGCGAGCGGATTGCGCAGCATCCCCTGCAGCAGCGCGCCTGCGCCCGCCAAGGCTGCTCCGATGAGCACGGCCGTGACGATTCTCGGCAGCCGCAGCATTTGCACGACCATAACATGGGCCTGCTCCCCGAAGCCAAATGCAGCGCGGAGCACAAGCACCGGCGAGATGACCATATCGCCGAGGGCCGCGCTGAGCGTAGCCATCATGACAAGCAGCGCCAGCAGCACAGCCGAGATCCTCACGGCTTTGTTGCGGAGCGGACTCTGTGACGGACGGATAGCCTCCTTGGCTCGCGTCAAGCTGTTCATGACCGGACCAGCCCCCTCCGCGCGATATAAATGAAAAATGGCGCGCCGATCAACGCGGTCATCACGCCGGCAGGCACCTCCTCCGGCATGATCAGAAAACGCGCCGCCAGATCAGCTGCAACAAGCAGCAGCGCGCCCAGCACAGCGCAATAGGGCAGCACCCAGCGATGGTCCTGTCCGGCCGCAAAACGCGCCATATGCGGCACGACAACCCCGATAAACCCGATCGGACCGGCAATCGAAACCGCGCCTCCCGCAAGGATCAGCACGATAAGCCCAACCCCGGCTTTAAGCCAGGCTGTACGCTGCCCCAGTCCCCGGGCTGTCTCCTCGCCAATCGTCAGCACATTAAGCTGCGCGGACAGCAGCCAGGCAGCCGCTGCGCCAAGCGCCATATAAGGTCCGGCGACCATCAGCATATCCGGCTCGCGGCCCGCAATCGTACCGGTCAGCCAAAACATGACCGAGCCAAGCCCCTGCTTGTTCAGCACGAGAATCGCCTGTGTGAAGGAAGAAAATAACGCCGTAATCGCCGCTCCAGCCAAAACCAGCTTCATCGGCGACAAGCCCTCCCGCCCCAGCGAGCCAAGCACATAAACCGCAACCGCCCCCAGCGCCGCTCCGGCAAAGGCCAGCCACATGAGCGCCTGCATCGACGACATCGAAAACACCACCACGGCCATCACGACCATGAAGCTCGCTCCGGCATTGACGCCCAATATACCTGGCGAAGCGAGCGGATTGCGGGTCAGCGTCTGCATCAACGCGCCGGCCACAGCCAGACTCGCTCCGACTGCAGCCGCAATCAACATCCGCGGCATCCGGGTCGTTCGAATGATCATCTGCTCCATCACCGACTCGTCATAATGAAATGCGGCCGACCAGCCGACGGACGGGCTGTAGGTCGCCACACCGAACAATAGGCTTGCGACCACTGTCAGGAGCAGCGCCACACAGCAAACTGCCAGCCCGACGGCTCTCCAGCCGGTTGTTCTTCTTGCTGTCATTGGCCTATCTCCTTGTCCTCTCGTGATGAACCCGACTCGCCCGCTGCCACAGAACGAATACTTCACTTAATCTGGAAATGCTTGTATAAATCGTCCAGCATCGCATTTGCCGCCAAAGCTCCCGCGCTCAAATTCCAGCTAATCACATCCACCGGAATATGGTGACCAGCCTTCACTCCCTTGAGATTTTTCCACAGCGGATGCGAGGTCCAGGCATCGTAAGCCTGCTTGTTGGACAAATCCCCTTCCGAATAACGGGTCACATCGAACATATAATCGCCGTCAAGCTGCGCCATCTGCTCCTTGGATGTCAGGTTTACAACCGCTTTGCCTTCCACCTGCTGCGCCTTCGGCCGGGCAAAGCCCAGCTCCTGAAAAATCGTCCCCGCAAAGCCGGTCACGTAAAAACGGGTGCTGCCGTCGCTTTCGAAACGCATAATCGAAACCTCGGTCGTACCTGGCATGTTGCCTGCCCTTTGCTTAAAATCGGCTACCCGCTTGTCCCAGTTCGTCAAAATTTGCTCCGCTTCCTTATCCTTGTACATCGCGGCCGCGCCGAGCTTCAGGTTTTCCTTCCAATCAAACAAATTTTCGGCCATTACCGTCGGCGCAATAGCGGTCAGCTGGGCCAAAATTTTCTCATGACGGGTTTTCACTCCGATAATCAGGTCCGGCTTCAGTGCAATAATAGCTTCCATATTAGGTTGAGTTTCTTCACCTACACTTTTGACACCGTCCATTCTGTCACGCAGAAACTTGTACCACGGCTTCTCTTCCCACGATTCCACAGCGCCGACCGGTTTAACGCCGAGCGCAACAGCATTGTCCACCATTCCGTTAAACAACACAACGACCCGCTCCGGCTGCTGGGTCAACGTCGTCGTCCCCATCGCGTGCTTGATTACTTTTTCCTTGCCTGCCCCCGTCCCGCCTGCTTCCGGCGCCGCCGTTTTGGCCGCACCTTCGCTTTGCTTTGCTGCAACGGCCGGTTCCCCAGCACCGACTGTACCGCCTGAGCCGCCTGAGCCGCCTGCTCCGCAAGCTGCCAGCGTCCACATCAGCAGCACAATCATACTTAACCGTAAAGCCCTCATCCTTATGTCCTCCCCCTGGTTGACCGCCAAATCATTGAAAATCATTATCACTAAATTATATTAGAGACTGGCCTTCGCTTTGTACATGAACGATTATATCCGTTTTGTGTACGCATTTTATCCGTCCAAAACCACGGCATGCAATGCCGCCGATTTTTTGCGAGGACAACATGTAGAACCTCTCCAAGAGGAATCGCCTTTGTAAAGCTTAAGTCGGTTCAACTATCGGACGCGGCTCAAGCATTTATCAAGTTGCTTCATTCAAAAACAACCGCTATGGAACCTGAAAAACCTCCGGCCAGCTGACCGGAGGTTTCCATAATCGCGCAATCCTTAGTAAGGAGGTTTCGCTACACCGCAACGGTAAAATTCAGCCGGCTAAAGCTTAAATTTATCCATTTGCGTCCGAAGCTTCTCTGCCATGTTGGCTAGCTCTGCGGAGGAGGAAGCAATCTCCTCCATCGAGGCCATTTGCTGCTGGACGGCAGCCGAAACATTTTCGGATTCAGCCGCAGTTTCGCTGGCGGAATCGGCGATGAGGCGAATCGAGTCAACCAGGCTGCCAGTGCAGGAAACAATTTCCTCGGCCGCTGCCGAAACGTTTCGAATGCTGTCTGCAACCTGCTCAACAGATGAACGGATGTGCGTAAACAGTTCGCTTGCCGCTTCGCCTGCTTGTCTGCCTTGAGCAGCTTGCCCTACAGTCTGTTCAGACGCGCGAAGCGTACGCTTGATCTCAAGCTGAATGCTCTCAACAAAGCCGGCGATTTGCTCCGCGGATGCCATCGACTGTCCTGCAAGCTTCCGGATTTCATCAGCTACGACGGAAAAGCCTCGACCAGCCTCGCCAGAGCGCGATGCTTCAATGGCTGCGTTCAAGGAAAGAATATTCGTCTGGCGAGCAATGCTGCTAATGATGCCCACAACCCCGCCAATTTTGGTAGACAAGCTGCTGAGGTCTTGAATGGTGCCGGACAACTCACGAATGCCGAGCTCCATCTCGTCCATTTTGCTGCCAAGCGTATTCATAGCCGCAGAGCCGTCTTTTGCCAAGGTAGTGGCCTCAGAGGCGATCGCTGATACATCTGAGCTATGTGCTGCAACGCCGTTAATTTGTACCGCAATATTTTCCGCTGCATCGCTGCCATCCTGTACGCTGGACGTCTGCCGCTCCGAGCTTTCAGCCACAACCATAATGGCCTCCGAAATATTCTGCGATGCATGTGCCCCTTGATCGGCGCCTGCCGCAAGCTGCTTTGCCGATTCAGTCAATTGCCCGGTTAAGCCTGCAACGTCCTTCATTAACTGATGCATTTGCTCGCCTGCCGTATTAAAGGAATGAAGAGCTGCGCTAATATCGTTTTTGCCTTTGACGGGAATGCGATACGTAAGATCGCCCTGCGCCAGCAGATCAATGCCGTGTGTTAATTGACGAATAGGATGTACGATTCGCAGCGCAATCAGAATACTGAGCAGCAGCGCTCCCACAACAATGATTAACCCTACGATGAGTAGAAGCTTGAGCAACTCATTAACCGGTTTTAAAAACTCGCTCTCATTCACATAAGTAGCAACGATCCAATTGAGATCCGTTTTGGTCATATAAGCAAGCTGCTCTACGCCTTCTTCCTGGAAATGAATGGCCTTGTAATCGCCCTTCACCGCTTGAGCAAATGCTTCGTTTAATACAGGGATACCCAAATCAGCAACCTTTTTGTTTAAAATAAAAGACTCCTCGGGATAATAAATAAACGTTCCATCCGCAGTCGTCATAAGCGCTCTTCCCGTCGCGCCTTGTTCAAAGCGGGCAATGTTTTCGACGACGTCATTAATCGGATAGCCTGCTGTATAAAAGCCGACAGGCTGGCCATCCTTCAGGATCGGAGCGCCAATTCCCACGCCCAGCTTATTATCTACTTTAGAAATAAGCGGCTCAGAGACGTAAGCGCGTCCTGCCTGTATCTCTTTTACATAAGGACGCTGAGATAAATCAAATTCCTTGCCTGTGGAGTCCATGGCAAACTTGCCCGTCGCATCAGGCGAATACAAAATCGTTGTAAATTCAGGATGCAGCTTCTGTGCCTTTGTAAGCAATTGGATCTGCTTCTGTTTGTCGTTACCCAGCTCTGCTCCTTGCTCCGCAAGCATTTTAATGATAGTCTGCTTTTCTTTCATTCTGCTGTCAACTTCCTTGGCCAGCAGCCTCGTATTCAGCTCCATTTGCTTCTCTGATTGGCTTCTGACCTCACTGGAGGTAGGATTGTAGAACGTAAACGACAAAACCGAAACACAGACAAGGACGGTGAGCAGTGTAGATAGCACAATTCGCCCCGCCGTTTGACGAATAGAAGAGAATGTTAGTACGGCACGAATGATGCGCGAGTTTTTGAAAGCCATGAGCTATCCCCTTATTATAGATAATAATTACTTAATACTATATCGGCAAAAGGGATGAGACTTTTTAACCATAAAGGCACTCCTTCGACAAATTTCCACTCTTTTTTTAGGTAAAAAGTCTATATAACTCCACAGCTCACATCCTCACGTCGGAGGGCTCCTTAATCTGAACCATAATTCTGACCAGATAATCCTCCGGCTTTTGCAGCGACACCTCATCCTGCAAGTACTCCTCGTAGGCATCGCCGATGATAACATATTTCATCTTTTCTATGCAATCAAAGATTTGCGGATAAATTTTATCCGTATCTCCATAATCCGCCCTCGTGTACGAAACCAAGTAAAATCCCTCCGACATATAGTGTTGCTCTTCAGAATGAGTTTCCATGCGACTAAACATATGGGACACCATGTCTCCGTTTCTCTTCAGTAAATCCGCCTGCTCAACAATAACGCCGTTCGGATATCCGATTGGCGCATGTTCTCTCTCCAGACGCATTTGAAAATCATCCCAGAGAGATTCGGAAAGGTCCGTCTTGGAGGCATGAATACGGCGACTCAGCAGCAAAGGAATCCCGGGTTGCCAGATCACCTTCATCCGGCTTGTGTTTACATGAATCGAATGCTCAATTCTCTCTGCTTGCAGGCTTATCATTTGCCGGGTTCGTTCAAGCTTGGCCATCTGCAATTGAACAATCTCCTCCTGCTTGCGCAGAAGCTCAAGCAATCGAGCAGGAGTACGATGGCCCAGATGCTCACGAATTTCCTCAAGGGACATACCGAGCTCCTTGAAGACATGAATCACTCCCATTGTTTCCAGCTGGCTGCGATGGTAATAGCGATATCCGTTATCGGCAACAAAAGCCGGCTTGAACACCCCGATACGATCATAGTAAATCAGCGTTTTGCGTGGAACCTCTGACACTTTGGAAAAAGCGCTAATGGATAGCATGTCGGCTCGATTCATCGCTGCCTCCCTAGAAATGGAAAATCGTATTGACTGTATAGTTACTATACAGTTTATGATAGCACGTATTGACACATTTCATCTACATGCTGCAAAAAGCTTACCTGCTAAAAAGGAGATTTTTTATGTTGAGAAAATTGCTCCAAAGTGTGAGAGATTTCAAAAAAAATGCATGGCTGACTCTCTTTTTTTTGCTTGGGGAGGTTGCTATGGAGGTCATGATTTCATGGTTAATGGCGGAATTAATCAATAAGGGAAGTAGTGGAGGAACTATATGAGCCCGATAACTAAATATGGCTTGATTTTGTTGCTATTTGCGCTGATATCGCTTGTGTTTGGCGCACTTTACAGAGGGCGAAATCCTTGATGATGGCATCAATATTCGACGCATTCGAAAGGCTGATTTACGCCGCTCACTAGGAATTGTATTGCAGGATACTCATCTTTTTTCCGGGACTGTGGCCGATAACATTCGTTACGGTCGCCTGGAGGCGAGTGATGAGGAGGTTATACAAGCAGCCAAGCTGTCTCATGCGGCATCAAGAACAATATGCGGTCGCCACCCTGATAACCATTATCTCTATTCTTGCTTTCATTATCGGGTGCTTTTACAAAAATAAATGGATTGAACTATTTTCAAGATCGGGGAAGGAAGAAGGAAAAGTGTAGTACGCCTTTTCAACTGCTTCACAAAACCATGAGTCGAAAGAGAGGAACTACCCATGAAAATCCTTGAAACCAATCGCTTGATCTTACGAAATTTTTCCGTGACAGATGCCCAAGGCTTTATGGAATATGCGGCGAATCCCAGAGTGAGCTGCTTCCTTGGCGATCAAGCCTCTACATTAGAAGAAGCCGTTGCTAAGCTTCAAAAAAGAAGTAGTGAAGACTCCTATCTTGCAGTCTGCTTGAAGGAGAGCCCTGAGCTTATAGGGGAACTGTTTTATATGCATGAGGAGCCTGATACGTTTAGCATAGGATGGAACTTCAATCGCAGGTATGAAGGAATGGGATACGCTCGTGAAAGCGCGGAAGCTCTCCTCCAATATCTATTTACACAAAAAAAAGCCAGAAGGCTTTATGCGTATGTTGAGGACGATAACGTAAGATCACAAAAGCTATGTGAAAAATTAGGAATGCGTAAGGAAGGCTGCTTTATGGAGTTTATCTCCTTCACCACCAACGAGGATGGAACACCCAAATACGAAAACACCTTTCAATATGCTTTACTCAAAAGAGAATGGCTCGAAAATGCTGGCTGCCGGCGCTGAAAAGGCGCCATGCACCCGAGCTTAGCCTTGCTGATCGCTTGCGAGCAAGCTCGGGGTCAGCTTATGAAACGGACGGATCGCTTCGTTTAGCAGCCGGGTCGCCGAACATAAGTGCACAGGAGCATCGACACGCCCACCAAAGCGCAATCATTTACATCGAGGAATAGGAGGTCAGATCCGCGACAGGCCCCATCATAACCCCTCCCAGCGAGACGCCTAAATCAGCCGTAGCGACAAATAATCCAATTAACATGTTGCGACTCGCCTGAGGCAGCACAAAAGACAAGTACGAGGTCAGCGTCGGATAGAGAAGCGCTTGAGCGCCCCCCATGACGACGATCCCTATACAGAAGAAAAACACGCCACCCGTTAAAGAAAAGCTTACACATAGCGCCGCTACGTCCGCGTAATGGTGGAAAATCTGCCACATGCGAGAGTCATGCTCTTGGATCGGGTACGATAAGGTATCAGGAGGGGTTTGACGTAAATAGATAAGTCTGAAACAGCAAAAAACCCTTGCTGTACAAGGGTTTTTCTGATGCGCTCGAGAGGACTCGAACCTCCACGGCTGTTACCCCACTAGAACCTGAATCTAGCGCGTCTGCCAATTCCGCCACGAACGCATATCCTATTTATTTCGTCCTTTATTAGGGGACAAGACGTATAATATCATCGTTTGATTCGGATGTCAAACGATTTTTTAATATTTTTTAATCCGCGATCCACCAGCTATAGATTGCCCAGATGATAAGTCCCCAGATCGGAATCGTAAATAAAATCCCGTAGATGGTTCCCCGAATTGCAGAGCCCTGCTTCATCCCACGCCACCTTCCCCTGACGCTGTCATCCCAGGTACTACGATATGAGTGCCGCGGCGAATTTATGCTTCTTGCCGTCCCCTGTCCCCCGCTCGATTGGCTCTGCGCGGCTTCATCCTTCCAAATAAGCCCGAACCGCCTGGTTGGACCACTCCGCCAACTCCTCGCGCGTTAATTGCTGCGGAGCATGGAACAGCAGCGTACCGGACATACGGCCCTGCGCGTCGCAGGCGGCATCAGGCATAATCACTTCACCGCTAACGCCCCGCTCTGCCGGATGCACACGCAGCAGAAATCCACCCGCAAGCCGGATCAGCTCCGATTGCCTCTGCTCCATCCAAGTCACCGCCCTCAAGAAAATGCGTTTAAAACTAGCTTTCCCTGATTACGCGGTCTCATGCGTGATGCCTGTTGCTCAGGTCCGGCTGCCTCGTTCGTCAGGGCGCAAGCTCCGGACCGCCGAACAGCTCCGTTCGCGGCTCGCTGAAGGGCTGGTAATGGTACGCCCGGTCCAGCTTGACAATTCGCCGGTTCAATCTGCGGACCATCACCGTCTCCTCGTCCCAGGCCACCACGATGCCTTTGACGTCATTGGCCTTGTCCGCGTCGCGCACAACACGAAGCATCGTCCCGTCGACCCGGTAGCGATCAAGTTCCTCTTCGGTAATCATTCTCTGTCTCCTTTCGGCCCATGGCCGTGCTCAGCACAAGAATAGGTCTCATAAATATACACCAATCAGGGGATACAATAAAAGTGCGCCATATCCCAGACGAGGAGCGGAACCTATTCCCTATGGACAAAAAAACGTACTATATCGCTGTCGGCAGCGGAGAAATTTTGGAGCCGGCAGCCATGACAGGCAATTTTGAATTCGAAATTCAGGCGAACCAGGAAGAAATTGATCAGCTGCAGGAATTGTTCGAGGACAAGGAGGACGACGAACAAACAACGTTCATGGGCGGACTTACTCCCTTACGGATGCTGTCCGACGACGAGCAAAATGATGCCTACGATTGGACGCTAACGGAAATCTACATGCTGCTGCACCGGCTGGGAACAGCGGACACACGCAAGCAAATCGAAGCGATGGGCGTTCTCCCCTCCTCATCCTGAGCGAACGATGGGACGTGCGTCTTGGCGGAGAAGCGAACTGCAAAAAAACCTGAATGCACACGAACGGCATTCAGGTTTTTCTCGTCAGTCAAGCAAGGGGTTAACCCACATGCTCTCTGGAATCATTCGTTTCGAACCAGTAGTCAAGCACCTTGCTGGACATTACACGTTTATGAATATACTCGACCTGCTGCTCGGTAAACTGATCCTCCCAAGCAATGTCCAGTTCCTTGCACAGCTTCACGATCGTCAGCAATTCAGACCAGGCCACATAACGTTTGTACCAAAAAAACTGAGGATGCTCAATCATATAAGGATACAGATCGTCGAAGTCCGTATGTTTACAATCAAGGGCACGTTCGAAATGAACCTTGGCCTCACCTAATTTCGTCACAAAAAAATCTGCCGGAATTTCTTTGCCCATGCTAGTAGCACCTCCCCCAAGTAGTCAGTCGGAACCAACTGCTGCTGTTCAAGCTGAATAAAAAGTCACTGCTACTATTATAAAGGAAAATGCGCCGATATGGAAGGCATTCGCTGCTTTCCGTCATGTGCAAATGTTGCTACTCGAAATGAACCTGTCCGTTCGCCAGCGACGAAATTTTTACAAGTGACTCTACCCGCACGCCAGATTCGCGAATCGTCCGTCCGCCAGGCTGGAACGACTTCTCCACCGCAATCCCGACCCCGACAAGCGCAGCGCCCGAGCGGCGAATAATCCGGATCAGACCGCGTGCGGCCGCTCCATTCGCAATCAGATCATCAATCAGCAGCACCCGGTCCTGTTCGTCCAGAAACTCCTTGGACACCATAATGTCCGTCACAAACCCCTTTGTAAACGAAGGAACCCGCTCACAGTACGTCTCCGTGTCCGTATTCAGCGGCTTCTTGCGTCTGGCAAATACCAGCGGAACGCCAAGCTCCTGTGCAGCCGCAAACGCAATCGGAATACCTGAGGATTCGATTGTCATAATTTTGGTCACCTGCTCCTCACGGAACAGACGGGCAAATTCACGTCCCATCTCGGTCGTCAGCACCGGATCGACAGCATGATTCAAAATTGCGTCCAGCTTGAGCACTTCATCCGACAGGACGATACCTTGCTCCTTTATGCGTTGCTTCAATAGCTCCATAACCCCACGCCTTTCAATAGTAGAACCGTCTTTTCGTAAACTTATCACATCGGCAAACCCCCTTTCAAGTAGCAGCCTGCTAAAAAAATATGGAGTTTTCCAAAATTATTAAGAAAACTGCAACTTTATGATTTAACTTTCGTCTAAAAGGGTAAGAACCGGGGAAAGAAAGTCTGCCAACGCGATTCAGCAACTTTGAAAATGAAAATGGCCTATTTTCATAATTTTTAGCGTTATTTGCAGCTTTTTCGTCTTTGTGAACCATACAGCGAAAGAGTATGATTAGAAAGGTTCCTCACCTAGACGATTACAAGACCCACGGAAAGGAAGTACATGATGAAACGAAAGAGATCCTTCATCGGTTTCTTGTCCGTTGCCATATGCCTGACCGCCTTCACACCCGGCTGTCAATCCAAGCAGCCTGTGCCGCCGCCAGTTGCCGAGCCAGCGGCGCCGCTGCCGCCACAGCAGCAGACTGTTACCCAGGCTCCCGCGCCTGAAACGAGTCAGCCTGTGGCGGACAGCTCGGTACCGGCTCCCGCTACTCCGCTGCCCAACAACGAGAAGGTATCACTGGCGAGCGCCGACAAGGACGCCAAGACAGAACCCGAGCCGTCCTCCGGCGCCAAGGGAAAAACCGCTGCCGGCGCCAAACCCAAGATCGAGATTGAAAACCCGTACACGCAAGCGAAACCAACGCTGCTTGGACTGACCTTGAAAACAAGCGCGGGAGAAATTTTAAACAAGTTCGGCAAGCCCAAGGATGAATTTGTGATGGATGATGACGTCGATCCGATTTCCGTCTATGACTACAGCGATTTTCTCATTGGCTTCAATGACAAAAAAGAAGTCCATTTTATTGATGTCCGCAGTGCGGATATCGACCCGGGACTGAACGGCTTGAAGCTGGGCGATCCGGTAGCCGGAGTCAGCAAGGCGCTGGGCAAGCCGACGACCAACTCCACCTACGTTTTCACCTACAAGGCCAGCGGAGCCATTCTCAAGCTGGATATCGACCCGAAGACGCAGAAGGTCAACTCGATCAAGTTATTTGCCGAATAATCGCAGATCGCTCCTGCTCTGATGCACGGAAGCGGCCTGAAGAAGCCTGAGCAATCACGTACCCGTGGTTGCCCAGGCTTCTTTGCTTTGTACTTCGTTTCCCGCGAAGCCTGCTTACTTCGAGCCCGCTGACGATGTACGCCTCCGCTGACGGCGGCGATAGAAGATCACTCCGACGACAATCAGGATGAGAATGAGTGCAATCGCACAAGCTCCGAGATACGGCTCCGCAGCGTGCAGCAGCACAGGCGCTTTGCGGCCAATCAGGTGACCAAGCGACAGAAAGGTCATGCACCAGACCAGCGCCCCGGAGCTTGCAAACAGCAGGTAACGGAAAAAGTTCACATTACTTACCCCTGACAAGTAACACGTAAGGTGACGCAAACCCGGTACGTAGTAGCCAAAGGCAACCGCCCAGAGGCCGTATTTGGAAAACCACCGCTCCGAAAGCGCAAGCCGTTCAGGCGTCAGCTTGATCCAGCGGCCATATTTCGTTAAAAAAGGCTTGCCCACTGCCCGTCCCAAGCAATAGCTGATGAGCATTCCAGTCATTGATCCGGCGAAGCTTACAGCCAAGGACGGAAAAAAGTGCAGCAACGGATCCCGACCAATGGTCAGCGTGCCTACAGTCGTCATTAAAATTTCATCCGGCACAGGTATGCCGACAATACCTAGTGCCAATAGCCCATACAAGGCGATATATCCATACTGCTCAATTAATCCCAGTAAGTGTTCCAAGATGACACGCCCCAAACTGCCTGAATTTCCCAGGCATCTCTTGCAGGTGACAGACATGCCTAAGCTCATTGTACCAGAAACTGCCGCCGTTTCCCAATAGCAGAAACAAGTCATCAGGCCCGTACAAGTTTCATATGGTTAGATATACAAGCCGTCCAGGAAGGGAGCCCATCCCGTATGAAAACATGGGGAAGCGTCATGCAGGTCAGCTTCACCTACATTGGTACTGTAGTCGGAGCCGGCTTCGCCACCGGGCAGGAAATTTTACAATTTTTTACCCGGTACGGCTCAATGGCAACGATTACAATCGGTATCGCCACACTGCTGTTTACATGGCTTGGCATCAAGCTGATGGTCGTGGCCGGTGAGCTGGACTCCCGGTCTTATGAGGATGTCAACAACCTGCTATTCGGACCGCGTGCGGGAGCCTGCATCAGTCTGATCACCTTGATCTCCCTGCTCGGGGTCAGCATGGTCATGCTGGCCGGCGGCGGAGCCGTGTTCGCCGAGCCGTTGCATATTCCTTATCAGCTCGGACTGCTGCTGACGCTCGCAGCCGCCTATGTGCTGCTTGTGCGCGGCATGGAAGCGATTATGACGGTGAATACGATTGTCGTACCGATGATGATGCTGTTCAGTGTTCTAAATGTGTGGCAGGCGGCCGACTCTCCCGGCGCAAGCAACTGGCTGCTGCTGACCTCGGATTTCTCGCCTGTACGCGTATGGCTCGCTCCGTTTCTGTATGCAGCGTTTAATCTGGCAATGGCGCAGGCGGTGCTTGTCCCGCTCGGCGCCCAGATCAAGGACAGGCGCATTCTTGTACGGGGAGGACTGATCGGAGGCGTCATCATCGGCGCCATGCTGCTCGCCGCCCACATTGCCCTATCCTCGCAAATGCCCGGCGTACAGCAGTTCGATATCCCGATGGGTCAACTGATCGGGAGCGTCGGCGGCTGGGTGCAGTGGCTGTTTCTGCTGGTCATCTACGGTGAAATTTTCACCACCTTGCTTGCCAATGTATACGGGCTGTGCCTGCAGCTGGAGCAGCGGCTGGGCATCCGGTATGCCATCATCCTGCGTCTTGTGCTGCTGTCCAGCTATGCCGGCAGTCAGCTCGGCTTTAAGCCGCTGGTCAGCTCGCTGTATCCGTTATTCGGCATGCTGAGCATGGCTTGGCTCGTGCTTCTGGTATTCCGCCGCAGCGGACCGCCCGCTCCGGGCGACCGCTAGCACCAGCGCCAGCCGAATCAGCATCATCAATGTCGCCGTCAGCGTAAAAATAAACCCGCACAATAAATACGACGCATGGTAAGGCGGAAAAGCCTCGGCATCACGCAGCACCGCAATCAGATCGGTTAGCAGAAACAAGTTCCCGACCAGAAACAGCAGCAGCAGCGCGTAATCAAAAAATGTCCATTGCAGCAGCTGCGGAGCCGCGCTTCTGAGCTTGTCGATCGCACGCAGCTTCTCCACGATGCTTGCTCCCGGCTCAGCCGCCTGAGTCTGCTGCTGGCCGACCGGGCGCATGGCTACCGTCAAGACGAGATAAATCGCGGAGCCGGTTACCAGCAACCCGACAACCGCCCCAATGATGGCGAGTACCGTCATCATATTCAACCACTCCTTTCCTTCAAATCTATCCCTACGAAAGTCTGGACAGCTCATACACGGCCCAGACAAATAAAGCGAAGCACACAGCCGGAAAAACCGTCAGACAAACGAGCAGCGTACCGAATCCGCCAGGCGCAGGCGCCTTGCGCCAAAGCAGCGTCCTGTTCCACCGGGCCAGCAGGCTCTCGGCTCCAGCCGCAGCAGGCGCATTAGCAGGCGCTTGCGAGGGCTTTTTGCCGGCGGCGGAGGCATGCTGCTTGCTTGTGGCGGGCAGCCACTCTCCGCCAGTTACAGAAGCTTGCGGCTGTTTGGCAGCAGGCGGCTGCTTTTTGTTTGTCGCGGAAGCCTGCTTTTTGCCAGCAGCCGACGACTTCTTCTTGCTGGAAGCAGGCTCTTGCCGCTCGCTGGTCGCAGACGCCGGTTTTCCGTTAGCTGCGGCGGCTTGCTTCTTGTTAGCGGCGGTCGGCCGCTTTCCGCTGGCAGCAGGCGCTTGTTTTCCGCTAGTCGCAGCTGCTTGCTTTGCGCTAGCCGCAGTCTCCTGCTTTTCGCTAACAACGGGCGCTTCAGCCTCGCTCGCCGCTGACGCACGTTTGGCGCTAGCTGCCGTCTCCTTTTTTTCGCTAGCGGCTGCCTCCTGCTTCCCATTGGCCGACGTTCCTTGGACCGGAGCCTGGTTAATTTTCTCCCGTTTCCAGCCGACCTTGTACGTTAATTCACGGCTTTGTCGTTGTTCCGGTTTCAACTTTAAGCACCTCCGGCACATTTTTATGGTATGCTATATAGTTATAGTAGTGATAGTCTACACAAAAAGCAACGGCTACTCCAGCCTGAAAGGGAGGAAGTTAGATGACACAAGTAGCGGCGGTCACGGGAGGCGCTCAAGGAATCGGCCGGGCCATTTCGCTTGCCTATGCCCGTGCAGGCTATAACATTTGCGTAGCGGATCTCGACCGGGAGGCCGGCAGCGAGCTGATGCAGGAAGTGGGCAAGCTGGGTGGCAAGGGCAGCTTTTTACCCGTTGACGTGGCCGACGAGCAGCAAGTGGAGCGCTGGTTCAAGCTCATCGGCTCGGAATACGGAAGATTAGACGTACTCATCAACAATGCCGGGATTTCGCGAAACGCCCCGATGCTTGAGCTGCCGCTGGCTTCCTTCGACGAAGTGCTCGGCACCAATTTGCGCGGGGCCTTCGTCTGCTCGCAGCAAGCCGCACGTCTGATGAAAGCTCGCAGCTCGGGTGCAATCGTCCATATTGCCTCCACCCGCGCCCTGATGTCCGAGGCGAATACCGAAAGCTACGCCGCTTCCAAAGGCGGGCTGCTCGCGCTGACTCATGCCATGGCGGTCAGTCTGGGCCCGCTGGGCATCCGCGTAAATGCCGTCAGCCCCGGCTGGATCGAAACGGGCGATTGGCAAAAAATGTCCGCACGCACCACCCCCGCCCATTCCGAGCGGGACCGGCTGCAGCACCCGGTCGGACGCGTCGGCACGCCGTCAGATATTGCGGCCGCTTGCCTGTACTTGACCGGAGCGGAGAGCGGCTTCATCACCGGGCAAAACCTGGTCATCGACGGCGGCATGACCGTCAACATGATTTACGAGCCTTGATTTTACACCCACTGCCGCTTGCCGTTATTTTTCGTTATTTGCTGTTACTCGCTTTTATTTGCTGTTACTTTCCTTTACTCACATTTACTTATATCTACCTGCTAAGGAGCTTGACACCTCATGTGGTTTTTACTCGCGTGTGCCTCGGCCATCAGCTTTGGATTACGGGGCATTTTGTACCAATGGTCTTCGAAACAACCGCTGAACCGCAATTTGATGCTGCTGGGCGTCTATATATCAGGCACCGTCATTACAGTAAGCGGCTCACTGCTGATGCATGAGCCCTGGTCCGGCGGTGTATGGCTGGGCGCGCTAATGGGCTTATTTTCCTTTATTTCCAATGCCTCGATGTACAAAGGCTACGCGGTCGGCAAGGCGTCGCTGGTCGCCATGTTTACCGGGCTTCCGCCCGTTGTTGTCGTGCTGCTCGCTTTTGCCGTATGGGGCGAGCGGCTAAGCGTCGGCCAGCTGTTTGCTTTTATCGTCATCATGACCGGGCTGATGCTGGTCCGGTACTCCGGAGATTTATCGCTGCGCAACTTGCAGGGCGCCCAGTGGGGTGTGCTGACGATGCTGTTTTTTGGCCTGACAGACTTTTTCACCAAGCAGGCCACGCTGCTGCATGCCGCCACCTTTCCTACGCTGGCCTTGATGTACGGCACCGGCGGCTTGCTGTTCGGCGCAACCTGGCTGCTCGATTTGCGCCGGGCGGCGGCAGCCCGCAGCAGCCTCCGGCTCGCCCCGCAGGAGACAGCCGCTGCGGCCGAACCTGCGGTCATCACTCAGGGAGTGGATTCACGGCCAGCCGCAGCTTACGAAGTGAACGAAGCGGCAGTTGCAGTTGCTCATGCGAATGCCCGCTCTGCGCCGAGCCAGTCGGCAACCGCCACTCAGGCGAACAACAAGCCATGGTGGTCTAGCCGCAAAACGCTGCTGTGGGGAATGGCTGTCGGCATCACCAATGCATGCGGCATGATGTTTGCGATGCCTGCATTCAAGCTCGGCGTGACCGGCCTTGTATCGGTTGTGACCGCCGCCAACGTCGTCATCGTCATGCTGTATGCGCGGTTTGTACTGCGCGAGAGCTTCAAGCGGCTGGAGGCCGTCGGCCTGATGATTGGCTTCGCCGGCATCGTGCTGCTCAAGCTGCTGTCGTAGCGTCTCGGGCAGCCTCCAGATCATAGGCCCAATCGTACTTCTCGTTTGCAAAAGCAACCTTCAAGTTTCCCGGCTGCGCAACATACAGCGTCCGTAACCTGCGCAGCCGGGAGGACTGCCTTCCCCTTTCCTCTTTCCCAGAGGCCCCCCTCGCCCATCCAATCATTCCCCCACGCATTCATTCACCTCATCCAAAGGAACAAAAAACCTGACCAGCGGCCAGGTTTTCCGGAAGGTTCGCTCCGTGATTCATTCCCACTTTCGTTAGCTCTTGCCCGCTTCCCGGTCAACAGCCGCGGCTTGAGCGGCACTCAGCTTTCCTTGCTGCGGTACGAGCGATACACCGTACGCAGCTGCTGCACGACGCGGGTCATCGAATACGACTTCAAGGCTTTGTCAAGCGCCACCCGCGACAGCTGGTAGCGGTACATCGGATCGCCAATCACCTTCTCCAGCGTTACGGACAATGCGGAGACATCGTCGACCGGCACAAGCAGGCCGTTGACGCCGTGCTCAATCTGCTCTGCGATGCCGCCTACCTGGGTGCCGACAACAGCCAGCCCGCACAAGGCAGCCTCGGCATACACCGAGCCGAATGACTCCGCACGCGACGGAAGCACAAATACATCGAAAAACGGCATAAAATCTTCCGGGTGCAAAATATAGCCGTAAAAAATCGTTTCCTCATAAATATCGAGCTCCACGGCCAGCTCCTCCAGCTCCGTACGGATCGGGCCGTCTCCGATCAGATGAAGCACGAATTTATGCCCCCGGCGCTTCAGGTCGGCGCAAGCGCGCAGCAGCGTATCCAGTCCCTTGGCCGGAACCAGCCGGCAAACGGAGATTAGCTGCGGCACCTTGTTCTCATGATGCACCGGCCGAAACCGCTTCTCGTCGAAGCCGTTCGGAATGACTCCGATCCGCTCCGGCTCCTGCACGTAGTCGGACAAATACTGCTTGAATGAATTGGACACCGTAATCAGCTGGTCGGCCTTCTCCTCCAGCTCCCGGTACACCGAGGTCAGAAATTGATGCTCAGGACCGTTGACCGCAATTTTCCCATTCAAAATCAGCTCCCGCTCATAGCTCGAATGGACGGTCATAATAAGCGGCGTATCGGGAAATACCTGCTTCATCACCATAGCGGCAATCGGATGATGCGCATGAATCAAATCAAAGGAACGCTGAATGCGCAGCTTCGTCCACCACGTATAATCCTTCACCGTCTGTATATATTTGTCGACCACCGGATGACCGGCATACACCGTCCAATCGAAGGTTTCGAACTGTACCTCTTCACTGCCTTTATTGCGAATACGCTTGGGCAGCGAAAACAGCTCCATCTCCCACCCGCGTTTATTGAACCGGTCCAGCATGAAGGGGACCATCGACGATACCCCGCCCGGCTGTTCCGGCGGAAAAAATAATGCCTGAAGCACTCGCATGATCAAACAAACCTCCGGTCTTTCCAAAGTTGTATGGCGCCTTGAGCCATGATGTACCAAGCTTGCTTGCACATGGTGCCTCTCTATCTTCCATCCTATCAGGTATGAAAAGGCAGAACAAGACTTCCTACTCGAATATAGGTTTGGTATAATGAGAACCAACTTTAGGCGCAGGACGGAGGCCGCATCCCGGTTATGGATCGCTTGACATTTTCACAAGGCTTATTCGGGCCGCCAGGCATGTTATGGATTCATTCCATGCTGTCGGTCATCATTATCATGACCATGCTGTTATCCATTCGTCTGCTGCTGTCACGGCGCAAGGTTGGCTACTTCTCGATGCTGATCGCGCTTACCATTACACTCGTGCAATATGGGCAGCTGATCAGCCGGGCCTGGAGCGCCGAAGCGGGGGACATGGAGCAATTTATGGAGCTGACCTTGAAGGTGCTGGCGTTTATGATGATCAACATCGGCATTTTCCAGCTATATAACCCTACCCGCAAGCGACATGGCGTCGTGATTATCCTCTTTTTCCTGATGACAGGCGCCGCCTGCTCCACCTACTGGCTTGCTCCTTACTGGCTGTCAAGCACCGCCGAGCAAGCGAAGCTGCTGCAGCCGCTTGGTCTGGAGCTGTATCTGTTTCTGCTTGTTTTTCTCAGCTTCCTGCTCGTAAACCCGCGCATCGGGCAAAACGGCAAATATCAAGCGATGCTGACATTTTATTTTATTGCGCATACGCTGCATATGGCCAATATGTACATATTCGCTGACGAGCAGCCGCTGCTCAAGCTGCTGGAGCAAACGATTCCATTTGTGTTCCACATCATTTTGTTTCTGTTCATCTTCGAGCGCATCATCGAAATTATGCAGGCGATCTACACGTCATCCATCACCGATGGCCTGACCAAGCTGTACAACCGCAAATATTTTCATAATCGTCTCAACCAGGCCATTCAGCAGCAGCTGCCGGTGTCCGTGATCTTCAGCGACATCGACAACTTTAAAAAATTGAACGACACGAAAGGGCATCAGATCGGCGACCAGGTGCTCAAGCAGGTGGCTCAGATCGTAAAGGATGAAACAGCGGAAAGCGGCATCTGCGGACGATACGGCGGGGAAGAAATGGTCGTGATGGTAACGGATGCGGATGCGGCTGTCGAGGAACTGGCCGAGCGCGTCCGCGCCCGCGTCGAATCGGAAACGATTGTCACCGTAAGTGTGGGATACAGCAAGCTGAAGAAGGGTGGCCATGCTGACGAACTGGTCAAGCAAGCAGATGAAGCCATGTACAAGGCCAAAACGACAGGCAAAAATAAAGTCGTCGGCTGGAACTGACATGGAAGACTTTTGCTTCCCTGCTGAAATGCACATCCCCCGCATCTCCGCCGCACAGGCGTACACGATGCGAGGGATTGCTGTTTTGCTGCCTGCTCTGTGCGCCGCCTGCTCTGTACTGCGGGCCGGGCATTCCGGCCTGTCCTTGCTTCGCTCAGTGACTGAGCATCCGCAGCCATTCCAGAAGGGTCTGTTTGCATCAGACCGCGTCCCCTCCAGCATTACTGCAGCTCAAACAGTTCATCAAACGGACGCTCCAACGCCTCCGTCAGCTTTTTGGCCGTGCCGGGTCCGATCGTTTTCATGGACCGCTCCAGCAAACTGACATAAGCGTAGCTCAGCCCCGTTCGCTCAGCCAGCTCGCGCTGGGTCAACCCTTTCACAATCCGCGCCTTCGTAACTGCATTTGACTTGGCAATAATCCGCATTTCTATCTCCCCCAAGCTCAACCCTTTCCATACGAACTATTATATGTCCCTTAATTTACTAATGCAACCATTTTATTTTACTTTTGTTAACAAAATTCCGGACCGGTTAATAATCTTTTCTGGCGAATGCATAAGCAAAAACACTTCTCAAGGATTGGATTGCCGCCAAAGAATACGGCTTCCGCCTAACCGTTCCTCTCAGCAAAAACGATAAATCGACAATGAATTCCCCTTTTATTCCAAGAAATCGACAGCATTCTAGAGCTTAATACATATTTACTTTATAGGTAAATTCGATATGATTTGGAATATAGCGCCATGTCGCTATAACTATCAATTTTACTGGAGTGATATAATGAGATTAAGAAAGTCTGTCATTCTGCTTCTGGCTATTTTTCTGATGTTTACATTCAGTCAGTCCGCATTAGCCGGCGCCGATCCGATTCAATGGACGGTGAACACAGACACCGGGTCCGGGAACTGCACAGCCTCTTTCCGTGAGCACGACGAAACATCAACAGGCGCATACGTTCTTCAATATGCGACGAACACTTATGTGGACTGCCACATTCAGGTGATAGGCCAATCTTATGTTTCCGGCGGCATCAGCCAGGTTACATTCGACTGGTCCTACGCAATCACATCAACCAACCACTCCGCTTACATCCATGTTTATGCTGACGGTCTGGGCAGCGGCGATTTCGAGCTTTACCGTGAAGAGGTTCGCGACGACTACGGCTCAGCTTCAATCGATATTCCATCCTGGTATACAGGTAATGTATATTTCGTCGTGGATGCCGTCGCCAAAACCGGCTACTCCAGCGGCTTGTCCTTTGCCGAAATCAAGAACATCGCTTTTAATTAAAGAGAAGCCTCAGCAATACATGGATTGCTGAGCGCCTCAAAAAGCACAGGCAAACCTTGCCTGTGCTTGCCTTTTTGTTTTCTCGTACTGCTTAACCTTACTATATCACGGGAGAAAGCATTGTTAGAGAAAGCCTAGCAGGCGCTCGTTCCTTCGGTAGCTTGTTTTAATTTCTATGTGACGAAGTCGGTAGATTCGTTAAGCACGGAGTAGCCTCTTTTAACTGACACTGCAGTGTATTTAATCATCCAGCGCCGTAAGCCGAAATTTTACGGACTCATTCTCGCCGACCAAATGCCCCGCACATCCTTGTTCCCTCAATATCGATGCCGCCGACGACGTAAGCCACCTTCATGAATCCTGTTTCATCTCAGGCCTGTTGATTAACCACTAAATGGTAGAAAAAGAGTCGTCAACTCGGTAAAATGTTTGTACCCCTACAAACCAACCGAAAGGTGACGACTCCATGAAAAAGTCTATCACGATTCCATCGATCCTTCAATCCATACTAACACCTGAAGAAGTTGCACTCGTCGTTCAAGCCGTCGGTTATGTGGACACAGCTCGAAAGTTTACCGTTTATCATTTGTTACAGTATTGGTGTGCTGCGGCAAGTGAAGAATGGTCAGGTTACCGTTTCGGCGCGGACCGTGCCTCCCGTATTGGTTTACCCAAGGTGCACTATTCTTGCTTTTCAGGCAAAGCAGCAGATGTACCTTTTGAAGTATTTAAGGCACTTTTTCATCTGCTTGTCCGTAAATGCAACCGTGAAACGAGGCGGAAGCTGGCCTTTCCTAAAGAATTACTACTCATTGATTCCACGACGATGACGGTGGGAAAAACACGGTTGCCTTGGGCTCCATACCACGGCGAACGTTCTGCTGTGAAGCTACATGTAGCCTTGCAGGATCGAAACATGCAGCCACTTCAAGTGACGGAAACGATTGGCTCTAAGCATGACGGACCGATAAGTGAATCGTTAGAAAACACTGATTTTATTATGGTCATGGATCGCGCTTATGGTAAATTGGAGCGTTTGGATCGTTATAAAAAAGAGGGACAATCCTTTGTCATTCGACTTCGTGACAATGTTCATCTTGAAAAACCACGAGCCTTGCGCCGGCAAGTATTCAACGATTCTTCGTGAGGGTCAAATAGCCCCCACCTAGCAGACAGATGGGAGCGAGTGTATGATGAAGAAAGATTAGCTGAGACGGCAGTT